>CAZLIO010000039.1:0-13913 GCA_964559025.1 uncultured Pirellulales bacterium
GTCATTAGCAACGAGCGCGTCAACAATTGCCCTGGATTGAGCAGGCGTAAAAAGCCAGTCGCTGGCGAAGCTAATTACCAGGAATCTGCATTTGGTATTTGCGAAGGCCTTCTTTAGAGACCCGTAATCTTTTCCCAGGTCGAAATAATCCGCCGCCTTGGATATATAAAGGTAACTGTTGGAGTCGAATCTCTCCACGAAGCTTTGCCCCTGATAGTCCAGGTATGTCTCAACGGCAAACTCAGCGTTAATATCGTAACTGTAGCTGTCAGCATTTCGCAGCTGGCGTCCGAACTTTTCGCGCATACCCTGTTCTGACAGATAGGTTATGTGCCCGATCATCCGTGCAATTGCCAGACCTCTATTCGGGCCATTTTTGTCTGTGTATTGGCCGCCTGCAAAATTTGGGTCTGCGAGTATCGCGTTTCGGCCCACCGCATCAAACGCAATCGATTGAGCTCCAAGGTGCGTGGTTGTGGCAACCGGTATGGCAGCTTTGATAAAGTCAGGGTACTCAATCGCCCACTGCAAGACCTGCATCCCCCCTATCGAACCGCCAATCACCGCTAAAAGCCCTTTAATACCGAGCTTATCGAGCAATATCTTTTGGACCTTGACCATATCAGCTATAGTGATAATCGGAAAATCCAGGCCGTATGGCTTGCCCGTAGCGGGATTAATCGAAGACGGCCCCGTCGTCCCGCTGCAGCCGCCGAGAAAATTCGAGCAGATAATAAAATACTTATTCGTATCGATCCCCTTGCCGGGCCCGACCATTACATCCCACCAGCCGGGCTTGCGGTCATCAGGATTGTTGAGGCCGGCAACGTGAGCGTCACCGCTGAGAGCATGGCAAATCAAAACAGCGTTATCCCCAGCCTCGTTAAGCTCGCCGTATGTCTCGTAGGCCACATCAATAGGAGCCAACGTCTTGCCGCACTCCAGCTCCAGGGGCTGCCGGTCTTCAACGACGCGTATCACCTTCGTCTGCACAAGACCAACCGAGTTTTCTCCAATCGTTGTCATTCCTACCTCGCCGGCAGAATCTCTACCATTCTGTCAAGGGCCTTTTTCGCCTTTTCCCTTATTGCTTTGGGTACAGATATTTTGTATTGCATATCTTCAAGTGCCCAGACAATCTTCTCCATGTTGATCTTTTTCATATTGGGACAGATAGCCCTTTCGCTGGCTGCGATAAATTGAGCGTTAGGATTCTCTTTCTTCAAGGTATGAATTATTCCTATCTCGGTGGCTATTATGAACCGTTTCGCTGTGCTTCTGGCAGCAAACTTGAGCATCTGGCTGGTGCTAAGCATCTCGTCTGATAGTTCCTTGACCGGCTCAGTGCATTCCGGGTGCGCCATTACAATCGCATCCGGGTATTTCGCCCTTGCAGTCCTAATATCATCCTCGGTTATCACCACATGTACGTGGCAATAACCGGGCCAGAGCACAAGGTCTCGGCCGGTTCTTTCAGCAGCAAACCGACCAAGATGCTGGTCCGGCACAAAGATAATTCGCCTATCCTTCGGCAAAGAGTTTACCACTTCAACCGCATTAGCACTTGTACAACAGTAATCGCTGTCGGCCTTGACCTCTGCGGAACTGTTTACATAACAGACTACCAGGGCATCGGGGTGTTCCTGTTTTAGCCGGCGTAATTGTTCGGCATTTATCATATCAGCCATCGGGCAGCCGGCGGATTTGTCCGGCAGAAGAACGGTTTTTTCCGGTGACAAAATAGAGGCGGTCTCAGCCATAAATTGCACACCGCAAAATACGATTACGTCGGCATCAGTCTCGGCCGCCTTTATACTCAAACCCAAAGAATCGCCGGTAAAATCAGCAAGGTCCTGGATCTCGCCGGGCTGATAGTTGTGGGCAAGTATTACCGCTTTACGGTCATCCTTTAACTTTTTTATTTTTCCAAGTAACCGCTCGTCCATTTCGCATCCCGTTTCACGCTTGACTCTTTGTGTGTTTTGTATAAACCAAATCCGCCTTGGCTACCGAAACGGTAACTCCCGCCGGTACCGATTCCCTTATCCAGACGTTGCCGCCTATGACTGAATCTTTCCCGATGACTATATCGCCTAATATCGTTGCCTCGGCGTAAATTGTCACATTGTCCTCTATAGTTGGATGCCTTTTGCCGCCTTTTATTATCTTTCCTCTCTCGTCTTTCGGGAAACTCATAGCTCCGAGAGTGGTGCCCTGATAGATCTTAACATTGTCGCCAATGATAGTAGTTTCACCTATCACAACGCCTGTACCGTGGTCGATAAAGAAATTTTTGCCTATCTTTGCTCCCGGATGTATATCGATGCCGGTTTTGGAGTGCGCACACTCGCTCATTATCCGCGGAATTAACGGCACCTGCTCCACATATAATTCGTGGGCAATACGATAAGTTGCAATTGCTATGATACAGGGATAACTTATCACAATCTCCTCGTAAGATTTCGCCGCAGGGTCACCGTCGAAAGCCGCACCAACATCGCCCTTCAGCAGCTCCCTGATTTTCGGCAGCCGAGACAGTAAATGCAGCGCAGCATCTTCCGCCATTTTTCGACAGTCACCCGTATCGCAACTCTGCATCCTGCACTGATATTTATAAGCCCTTTCTATCTGTTCGCTAAGCTCCGTATAGACATGATACAGGATGTCAATAACAATAAATTTGACATTTGATTGTGTAACCTTTCTTCTGCCGGTATAACCGGGAAAAAGAATTTCCGTAAGCAGCTCAAGAACCTCTAATATCTTATCGCGTACAGGAAGATTAGAAACATCGATAAAATTTATGCCGGAATCGTCCTGGTAAGTCCGGGCAATATCAGAAACCAAACTTGCGATTTTTTTGTTCGTTAATCTTTCCTCTGTCATCTTCTCACCCCTTATTAAGGGCAAAGGATTTTCTGCTACTCATACATTTCGGTGGATATATATCTTTCACCGGTGTCGCAGATAAAGGTAACTATGACTTTACCTTCATTTTCCTGGCGTTGCGAAAGCTGTATCGCAGCCCACACATTTGCACCGCCACTTATACCCGAAAGAATACCTTCCTTCAGCGCCAGCCGGCGTGCCGTCTCAATAGCATCTTGATTAGAGACCTGGATAATCTCATCGACGATGCCAACATTCAGAATGTCCGGCACAAAGCCTGCCCCGATACCCTGTATTTTATGTGGGCCAGGTTTGCCGCCGGAAAGAATCGGCGAATCTTTCGGCTCCACGGCCACGACCTTCAGGTTTTTATTCTTCTCTTTCAAAACCTCGCCACAGCCGGTGAGGGTCCCGCCGGTACCGACTCCGGCAACAAGAATATCAACCTTTCCGTCAGTGTCAATCCAAATCTCCTTTGCGGTGGTCTCCCTGTGGATTTGCGGGTTTGCAGGGTTTTTGAATTGCTGCGGCATAAATGAATTTGGGTTCTGGGCAACAAGCTCTTCGGCCTTTTCAACCGCACCGACCATGCCAAGCTCCGCGGGCGTGAGTACGAGCTCGGCGCCGAACAGTTTTAATATCTTCCTTCTCTCTATGCTCATCGACTCAGGCATAGTTAACATCAAACGATGGCCTCTGGCTGCACAGATAAAAGCAAGGCCTATGCCGGTATTGCCGCTGGTCGGCTCAATAACGACCGTGTCTTTGGTTATCAGTCCCTGTTCTTCTGCGGACCTGATCATCGACAGGCCAATCCTGTCTTTCACACTTCCGCACGGGTTTTTCGATTCGAGCTTAGCCAGAATAGTCGCTTTGCCAGAGCCAAGCTTGTTGACTTGCACCAAGGGTGTAAAGCCAACCACAGCCGTGATATCTTCAAATATCGCGTTCATAAATTTTTGCCTTTCAACCTTCTAAATTTGATAATTTAACGTTCTGTTTCCTTTACCCCTGTTGACCAAATCCTGGAGCGTCATAGATTTCAGGACATCTTCAATCGCATTCTGCACCTTTACCCAGAGGTCTCTGGCAGCACAATCCGCGGCCCGTACACAGTAATCCTTGTTTTCAACACATTCGACAGTAGTTACGGTGCCCTCCAGGCAATGCAAAACGTCAATAAGCTCAATCTGGTCCGGCGCTTTGGCAAGCATATAACCGCCTTTGGCCCCCCTGATACTTCTGACAAATCCTGCCGCCTTGAGAACAACCATCAATTGTTCGAGATATTTGACAGATATATCCTGCCTCTGAGCAATGATTTTCAACTGCAAAGGGCCTCTATTACCGCTCATTGCCAATTCTAATATGGCCCTTATACCATATCTGGTCCGAGTCGATAGCTTCATAAGCGATTTCCTATAATTCCTACTAAAATAGTAGAATAATATACGTTTATATCCATCTCGAGTGCAAAATAAAATAAAAATTAGAGAAAAATCTTAAAATATTCGTCTAATTTTGCATTTTAAGGCACTGACGAGACATAATAAATTCAACCGTCCGGAAAAAACATTTTTTATGCGGTTCAAGAGCCAATTCGCTTGACAGCTTAACGCACTATTCCTAAAATGAATGTAGTTCACTTTATCGCTATTAAAAAAATGGGGCACTAAGAATGACAAAAGGTTCACCAAAAAAAGTGGTGTTTATCGCTTCATTTCCCCCAAGAAAATGCGGCATTGCGACATTCACGTCGGACCTTATAAAAAGCACCGCTTCGGCCGCCAAAGGTGAATTCGAACCGCTGGTAGTCGCAATGCAGTCGGGAGACCAAAAATATAACGACCCGGTCAAGTTCGAAATCCGTGAAAATGTTAAAAATGATTATATTTGTGCCGCCGATTATATCAATTTCAGCCACGTTGACGTGGTTTCGGTCCAGCACGAATTCGGCCTTTTCGGCGGTGAAGGGGGGGCATATCTGAGCCTGCTGCTCAACAGACTAAAGGCCCCGGTAATAACTACGCTTCATACAATACTCGATGAACCGGATGCGGATTATCATAAAGCATTAGTGGACGTCTGCAACGCCTCTTACAAAGTAATCACTATGAACGAACGCGGCGTCAGTATGCTGCGGGACATTTACAATATACCCACCAAAAAGATAAAATTGATTGCACACGGCATACCGGATTTGCCGTTCGTTGACAGCAACTACTACAAGCACAAATTCGGCATGGAAGACCGAAAAACTATTTTGACATTCGGCCTGCTCAACAAGAACAAGGGTATAGAGGTAATGCTCAGGGCGATGCCGGCTATAGTCGAGGCTGAGCCGTCCGTTATGTACATTGTCCTGGGTATGACACATCCGAACATACTCAAACATGAGGGCGAGTCATATAGATTCAGCCTCCAGCAAATGGTAAAAGACTTAAATCTTCAGGAACACGTTATCTTTCACAACAGGTTCGTAAGTGACCAGGAGCTTCATAACTTCTTGTGTACAGCCGACCTCTACGTTACACCTTATATAAACGTTAAACAACTTACCAGCGGCACGTTATCATTTGCGGTTGGCACCGGTAAGGCGGTCGTCTCCACCCCCTATTGGGCAGCCCAGGAACTGCTGGCTGACGGCCGGGGAAAGCTGGTACGATTCGGGGATTCTCAACAAATAGCTGAAACAATAATTGAAATACTTCAGAAAGATTCGCAGTTTTACTCACTGCGAAGACGGGCCTACGAGTACGGCAGGTCCAGAACCTGGCCCAAAATCGGGCAGGCATACTGGAGATTATTCAAGGCAAAACGACTGCCTCTGCGCATCGCCGCGAAAACTACCCTATCAATAGAGTTACCTGAACCTTCATTAGACCATGTACAAAAGCTAACCGATGATACCGGTATATACCAGCACGCTAATTACACAATACCAAACCGCGAACACGGCTACTGTACGGATGACAACGCCAGGGCGGTAATAGCAATGACAAAGTATTACGCCCAGTATTCCGAGCCACAGGCGCTCCAGCTTCTCGATACATATTTGTCCTTCATCATACATTCCCAAAGCAGCGACGGCACAATCAGAAACTTTATGAATTTCGACAGAACGTGGCTGGACAACGAACCTCTAAATGATGCCTTTGGTCGAGTACTATGGGCGCTCGGAACGGTTATGGCACAACCTCCAACTCCGGCATATCTGTCCATTGCCAAAAGCCCGTTTGATAAATCAGTAGAACACATCCAGAAACAGCTGCCAAGGGGTATGGCTTATTCGATACTCGGCATGTGTGATTATCTAAAACAGTTCCCCGGAGCCAGTGACATAAAACGCCAGCTGGAAATAACCGCAGACGGACTTATAACCCAATACGAAGAAAATAATTATCCTGAGTGGCAATGGTTTGAAGATGTTCTCACATACGATAATGCAGTTTTGCCGCATGCCCTATTTGTGGCCGGCCAAACTTCCGAGAATAAGAAATACCTCGAAATTGCAAAAAAAACCTGCGAATTCCTGCTGGAAAATACCTTTAATGGTGAATATTTCAGATTCGTCGGCTGTAAAGGATGGTACGATCGGGGCAAGACACGGGCCGGTTTTGACCAGCAACCTATAGAGGCCTCAAGCATAGTTATGATGCTGCGGGCCGCTTATGATGCCACTCAAAAAGAGAGATTTCTGACGCTTCAGAGAAAAGCCTTTGACTGGTTTCTTGGCCAAAATGAGCTGCATATTCCGCTCTATAACTTCAGAACAAAAGGATGTTACGACGGCCTTGTTCCCGACGGTGTCAATACCAATCAGGGCGCCGAAAGCACGCTCAGCTTTCTGTTGAGCCTGCTGGCGATAGTCGAAAGTTACGCTATAGTTGACAAAATCCAGGGGCGTAAAAAAGGTGTTTCCTCAAGCCGGACAGACCTCATAAAACAGATAACCGAAAAACCGCAACCAATAAAAAGTATTCCTCCTAAGACCAAAACCAGGAAAAAACAGGTCGACCCAGCACAGCTGGGTTCCGTTTAAAACCCGCCGTTGGCGGGCTGGCTTAAAAGCAGCCTGAATGAAAATTGCCAGCTTTAACGTTAATTCTCTTCGTGCTCGTTTGCCCATCGTGCTTCAATGGCTCGCCGAGTATCAGCCGAATATCCTATGCGTTCAGGAGACCAAGGTCCAGGATGTCGATTTTCCAATCGAGGTGTTTGACGAAACTGAGTACAGATACGTCTTCAAAGGCCAGAAAAGCTATAACGGCGTGGCAATTTTCAGCAGAAATGAAATCACAAATGTAAAATTCGGTTTCGAGGATGAGCCAAAGGACGAAGCTCGTTTGATCAAAGCGGAAATTAACGGTGTTATTATCGTCAATACTTATATCCCACAAGGTTATTTGCCGGAGTCTCAAAAATTCGAATATAAGCTGAGCTGGTTCAGTCGTCTGCTGGCGTTTTTCGAAAAGAACTTCAAGCCCACCGACCCTGTTCTCTGGGTAGGAGACCTAAATGTAGCACCACAGCCGATAGATGTTTATGACCCCGTAAACTTATTAGGGCACGTCTGCTTTCATCCGCAAGTTCACGAAGCATTAGAAAAAATTGTTCAGTGGGGATTCGTCGATGTATTCAGGATGCACTGTCCTGAGCCGGGCCAATATACATTCTGGGATTACAGATTAAATTCATTCCAACGCAATCTTGGCTGGCGCTTAGACCACATTATGGCCACAAAGCCCCTCGCGGAAAAGTGCACTGCTTGCTATATAGATGCACAGCCACGCTTTGCAGAGCGGCCAAGCGACCATACCCCTATCATCGCTGAGTTCGACTTGTCATAATGTCGGACTTTTATATAGCTGTAATTCTATGGGATTTTAGTTCAGAGAGCAATGTTCGGCTTGGATGCGGTGATTGTGAGGTGAGAACATCAGCAACGCCTCTGCAAGAACACAGTGGTTAACAAAACAGATTATTGACAGTTGAATTCAGGAATGCTATAAGTTTAGATATGGTAATGGGATAATAATGGTTGGAACAAATCGTCAGTTAGTACACATCCTTCTCAGTGATCTCGGTATAATTTACGTCGGATCCGACTACCGACCTCGCAAAAGATTCATGCCCGCGAATCTTTGGCTAACATAGGCCATCTTCGCTGTGAAGGGCACAACCCAGCTTCGGTCTTGGTTGCTGGGATCTAACCGATGTCCATGCTCGTCCCACAATGCATTCATATATCCAGCCGACTGGCGCGAGGGGATATACTTCGAGAAGTCGTTCCCTCTATGATTTTCCTTCCGCAGCGCACCTGCCAAGATAACAACAATATGAATAATTATATGGGATATTCCCTCCCACGAATAACAATCGAAGGTATATTACATCAAAAACGGCGCACATGTTTCTCCCGCTTGTCTTGTGGTTTGCCCCATGCGTCCTCGCTCCATTTCCAAATACGGAACTCATTGGACATGTCTACGAGATCCGGGGCATGCGTGTGCGCAAGAATCACAACCTTATTCTTGTTTTGGTATTTCCGATCATTCTTTTCCCACAAGTAACAAATGCGTGAGATCTTTTTAACGTAATCCAAGCGCACTTCCTTCTTGCTGCGGAAAACGCCTTCGAACTTACGCACCAGGTCACCTCGTCTTTTCAGTTCATAGAAAGTAAGTAGGCACGTAATGATCCGACCGAGAGCACAGGCCTCATCATTGTTGAAATAATCCATGTTATGTCCATGACCGTAAAATAACGCGCAGTTTTCGAAGCTGTATTGGACTCTAAATAAATGTGGTTTCAATTCAAGAGAGCCAAATAAGAACGTGTTATTCGCTTCGTTAACGCCTTTGATGTAGTTATCATGGTTGCCACCTATGTAGTATTTCCAGTTAATATCGTCCAGAAAAGAAGTGAAGTTCCTGCCGTTTCTGTCCCGATGCTTGTCTAAAATCTTCTTCTGTATCGCCTTGGCTTTTTTCCTCACAACCTCTTTATTCTCGTCCGGTTCGAATAGAAACTGCTGCCAGTTGGAACTTTTATACACGGCATTGAGTTGCTTCTTTGTTTCTGAATCCAGCCTTGTCGAGGTTAGCGTAGTCTTCGTTAACTCTCTGACGTACCCCCTTAATGTGCGGAAACGAGCATCCTTCTGAGTAGCGGGGGACTTCTCCAATACTTCCAAAACCCACTTTCCCAATTTATCCAGTAGTTCATAGTACTTCTTGGCATGTGCGTCTGACTGATAATACCTTATTATTGACTCGGTTTCCCACATCTCACACATATCCCCAAGAAAGTAAATATACGTCTTGGGCAAAATTGATTTCTGAAATTCTGCGATGGTTTCCAGGAAAACGGAGAAGTCATCTTCCATGGATGCTCTCTGGTTGAGCCTTACAGGAGAAATCCCACTGGAGCTGTATTTATTTCCATATTGTGTAACGAAGTTATCGAGATAGGTATCCTTGAAAAAATGCAGATAGAGGTCGGGTACGAAGATTCGCAATTCCGCAGTATTATCGAGTAACTCTTTTTTACGAAATGGGAAAATCTTTAATATGTGAAACCCTTTAAGGGGATCGTTAGGCTTGGGTTTAATGCCATATTTCTTCTTCATCATAATATCCAGAAAGGTGCTCATATGGCTATTATGGAAATTGTAACCGAGTTCCGGGAGTTGAGGTAACGGAACGTTTTGCCCGTAGGAAAAGAATGTACACAAGGCTATGGCATTATGCTCCATCAATCCAAAGGTCATACGTGGCATCCCTTTTTCCGGCCCGCCCCAGACCCCTGCATCCATATAAATAACACGACTTTCATTCGGGCTGAGTTTGTTCTGCTGGGTCTTAGTAATTCCGGCCATGTGTCAATCCTCTCCTTGACTCTTGCTCAATTTCCATAAACCTCTTTTATTTTGTCCCGTGTATTCTGGTCCGGCTCCCCGGATTCTTCCAGCCCATACTTTAATTGGAACTGCCGGATTGCAGCTCGGGTTTCGTCATTTAAGAGACCGTTTATCGGTCCGCATTCAAAGCCGAGATTGTTCAAGCGGCCTTGGATGCCACTGACTTCCGTGATTGGATCAATATGGCCGAGCTCAAGTGGATACTGTCGCTCACGATTTTCCCCAATATAGAGCATTCCCTTCTGAGCATTGGGGGGAATCGTCTGTCGCAGGCGACCTTCCTTGTCGGTATGACCCGTATATGTTTGTCCGTCAATCTCAAGGACATAAGATATGTTTGCCAGCGGCTGGTCCTTTTGATCCTCCAAGATGATGTTCAGCATAGAGGGTACGCCTTTTTGCCTGAAACGATGTTTTTTCTCTGTGGCGCAGGGAATCTCTTTTTCTTGCTTTTCAGGCAAAAAAACTTTATCACCGGACAAGAGCGCGTTCGGATTCTTGCGTATTCGTTTTAGATCCGCGTTTTCCGGTAGATTCCAGATGGTCTCCCAGAAAAAACCTTTTTCAAAAGCGATACTCTCGATGCAGTCGCCTTGCTTGACCGTATATTTCACCATAGCTTCTCCTCATAAGCCTTTTCACACGTATCCCTGTCAAGGTAGGGGAGCGTAATCATACATGTACCCGGATCGATTCCCTCAATGCGGGCGAAATCCTTTTCATCTGATGTGCCCGGCGCCTGCATCGGACATGTGTGCATATCACAACTCTTATTGCTGGCGGCACAATCATTCTCTCACTGATATTTCCAATTTACGTAGCTTGGAAACACTCTTGCCTGTACCTTTCAATTCCGGCATAATACCAAAATCTTCTTTGAATTGCAATAATATACAAGCCAACCCATAGAATTTGACAGGGTCACCTTCATAGGTGATTTGTGCTCGTAGAATTGCCGATTACTGCCCGGCTTTCCTCATAGCATTGTCAGGTTCATAAGACCAACCGCTAACTTACAGGGCAAGCTCCGGTTAGATAAACCTAACTATGTCAAGGGGCAAAAGGATACATTATGCAACAGGATTTGGGTGTGGCAATGGAAGTTAGGAACCACCGGCTCTATTTTTTATAGTGTGCAAAAACTCTGTTAAATTTTCTCGGTTACAATAGCAAACTCACCGTTTTCAAAAAGGATGTCCTTGACTTGAACGCCTTTAATATTCTTTTGTTCAAACAGCTCGTCGACATCAACAGAAATATTCGGATATTCAAGTTTCATACAAGCCGGTAATTTGAGTTTTAGTGCTTGATTGAGCCAGCTTACGGCTTTGTTTAGATGGCCGCTAACAATGGTAAGCTCAAATATCGCATTGTTATTATCAAAACTTACGTATCTTAATGAAGCAGGAATAAACGGCAAAATGAACGCGTTAGTCCTTATAACGAAATGGACTCTTTGGCCTTTGACTCTCGCACGTATTATCTGACGAGGTAAAAGCTCATTGGAAATCAGGATTTTTAGAAGCTCCTCAAGACTAAAAGTTATTTTTGCCATAGTTACCCTGTCCCGGATTTTCTGAGGCCCATTTTTTACTTTTGATAATCCCGGCTCTATATAAAACCAATTCAGCCGGTTTCTCCTATCAGATTAAAGCCTAACCTTTTCTTGAAGCACGCTGTTTATGATGTATCTCGCGAGAGGTTTTAGAAAACACAGAACCATATCGGATAGCATCCTGGGGGCAAACATTCAGGCAACGGGCGCAACTGAAGCAATCAGCGGCAAATAGCTTATCCAATACTCTGCCTTTAGCGGCCTGGGTTGGGCAGGCCCGGTCGCACAACCCACAGTCCGTGCACTTGTCATGATCGATCTTTACCCTCGTTAAGCTGAACCGTTCTGCAATCCACGAAACAAAACCAAAAGGGCAGATAAGATGACAAAACGGCCGGTATATAAAAAACGATAGAGTGAGAGACACAACAACTGTGACCAGAATCAGCCAATGCTCGAAATCCAGATTGAACAGATTAAACGGGTTTAGATAATGGTAAAGCACAAATCCCTTTCTGTCGCCGACAATACCGAAGAGAAATAACAGCACTACAAAAAACAATCCACCCCTTATCGTATTGGTCAGCCAAAATGGCGCCTTGAACCGCTTCATTTTACGGAGTATTGGAAGGCTGTAGAACAATTCCTGCAGCGCACCGAATGGGCAAGCCCATCCACAGATAAGCTTATTGGCGATGACGGCCAATCCAACAAAAAAGACCAAAGCAAGTAATTTGCCGGTTATAGATGGATACAGCCCTACCATAGACTTAAAGACTTTAACTGTCCCTTCCATTGGATTCGGGGATTTACCCAGCACGAAACCACATACAAGCACGGCAGCAAGGAGGCATGCGATATATGGGATTCGCGGATACCACAGTTTGCGCTGGGAGATATTTGCATTATCCGGCCGACCGAAGCGAGTCAGATAGACCAAACCGAAAAGCACGATTGCCGTAAACAGGTAATATTTTAGTCCCGTCGAGCGATGGGAAAGGATATGTTCAGCCGCATGAGCCAGTTGTTCCTGGGATATCCCCAATTCGTTGAGTGGTTTGTTCTTCGGCGTTTCCAGTGGTAAGGCAAGCTCACGTGCCAGGCCCTTACCGGTGACATCCAGTTTTGGGGCAATTTCCCGAATACTCATATTTACCGTGAATTGGTTTGGCGCCTCAGTGGACCCGACAGGTTCGTTTAATATGCCAAGGGCGCTAATTAAAAGCACCACTGCTACGCTCACGATAAACCACATTTTTTGCCGTGGTGATAGTTTTGCCAGATATGTATAGGCCATTGTATTAATCCTCTATCAATATCATGGTGATACTGTTTGAACAAGGTTTATTTGCCCGATATATTTTTTCGCCACCACGATATCATCAAACCAAACCTTGCTGATGTGCCCCGGAGGAGCTTTGGTGATATATAACAGAACCCAGAGGAAGTTCAACTTCAACTCCTTTACACTCCGCCATTGAAAGCCCTCGAACGACGCACCTTCCGGATTCGGGATAAAGCTGTCCCATACCCATCTGCCTTTTGGAAATCCTTTACCAAGGTAACTGATTACCTGGTCATCTTTTCTCCAGGCCTTGCCGTCAATCCACAGTGCCTGCCGGCCATTGTTTTCTGTGACGGGGTCGTTCATTTCCATCATCAGCTCAACACATATCCATTTTCCTCGCTCGGCTTTTAGGTTCTGGTCGTTGATGAAGTTATGACCCCAGGATTTATTGTCCGGGGAAGACCTCATACCCATCCAGTAGGAATAGAAATCCCATCGCCATTTCCTGCCGAATGGCTCGACCCCGGTGGTAAATCGTTCATTGCCGGCAGGTCGAATTCCGGCCCCTCCCTGAGGCCATGGCGTCGGAGGATTATAACCTCCAACGTGGAAAAAGTGGTGTATCGGATAGCAGTTCGGGTCGAATTTTACGTAAAAACGAACATAGAGCTTTTCATAGCCGGGCAAAAGACGCCTGTACAAATGTCCGCCCGTTCCCTTGCCTCCAATATGCTTCATCAAGAGTGAATGTTTGCCGGCACTTCCCGGAGGTACATCTCTCGAAAGTGACATAATTTCGATGCTCTTTACACTTTCCCATCGTGACTTTACGGCCTGCAAAGAACCCTCTTCAAAATTCTCTGCAAAAATCACCTCCGGGTCGTTCTCGATGCCTTTATCGCCTCTGTATTTACTTGCCAGAGCACTCTTGGCTACTGAGTCTGCCTTACCTTCGAGGGTACGCCGAACATCTTTTTCGGACACTTCGGTATCATTACCTATAAGCAACAAAACACTGATACAGAAAAGAATACTTTTCATAAAAGAAACTTCCACTTGAAGACAATACGCCGTGGCAGAAATAAGTTCGCCGAAACGCGAACCCGAGCAAATTCAGTTAGCTGCAAACATATTCTTGTGCGCCGTTGTATATTATTTCTCCAATGCTTTTAAGAACACCTCCAGAGTTCCTCCTGAACGGTCGGGCGAACGACAAAGCTTACCAGAATGCTGCTTTCTGCGCGTTCGTTGCAGAGTGT
>CAZLIO010000040.1:0-13833 GCA_964559025.1 uncultured Pirellulales bacterium
GTTATGCGGATTTACATAGTCGGTGGGGTGCGTATTCTTGAGATTGACGGCATTGTAATGGTGCTAAGAGATAACGATTAGTTTGCCGTGATGGGCCCGTCCGGATCGGGCAAGAGCACGCTGATGAATGTCTTAGGTTGTCTGGACAGAGCCACCTCAGGCCGCTATGAGCTGGACGGAGAGGACACAACGAAAATGACTGACGCAGCATTAGCTCGTGTTCGTAATGAGCGAATCGGCTTTGTTTTTCAGTCTTTTGAGCTGCTCGGACAGTTAAGCGCGCTCAAAAATGTTGAGATGCCGTTGATTTATTCAAAAAACGGCTGGTGGACTCGTCGCAAACGTGCCAAAAATGTGCTCGAGCGGGTTGGGCTGGGAGACCGGATAAAACATAGGCCCAACCAGCTTTCCGGAGGTGAGAAGCAGCGCGTTGCTATCGCCCGTGCCCTTGTCTGTAATCCGAGTATTCTGCTGGCCGATGAACCGACCGGCAATCTCGACAGCAAAACCAGCGTGGGTATCCTGGAGCTGTTTGACCAGCTTCATCAGGAAGGCCAGACCATTATTATAGTAACCCACGAAGATTTTGTCGCTCATCACGCCAAGCGAATCATTCACATGAAAGACGGGCATATTTGCAGCGATCTGTTAAATGACCGTGATC
The DNA here is from genome assembly GCA_964559025.1 of uncultured Pirellulales bacterium. Lineage (GTDB taxonomy): Bacteria > Planctomycetota > Phycisphaerae > Sedimentisphaerales > Anaerobacaceae > NIOZ-UU13. The sequence goes on from CAZLIO010000040.1 coordinate 665, forward strand.
CTCGAGATAAAACCGTAACACAAGACAGCAAACAGGAGGAGAAGGCATGAGATTTGTGTTACGGGCACCTATGGCTTTTGTTCGGCTCACCTATCAGAGTGTTTATCTTGCTCTGGGGCAAATCTGGACCAATAAGACCAGGTCGGTACTCACAACCATCGGCATAGTAATTGGTGTCGCTTCGGTAACAGCCGTGATTGCCGCTCTTACGGGCCTGAAAGCCAAAGTGCTGACCCAGGTAGAAACATTAGGAACCAACACCATATTTATTTCTCCGAGGCGTCCTGAGACAGGACCTCTGCAACATGCTTCGTATTGGACTATTCGATTTAAGTCTGAACAATTTAACGACCTGCTCGAACACTGCCCATCGGTGGCGCGGTTTGGCCGTCGGATCGGGATCGGAAGGTATACTGTCAGCCACCGTGACCAATCGGTCGAAGGTGTTAATGTCAATGGTGTCGAGCCCGCCTGTCATGAAATCGATAAACGTCCGGTTACAATCGGAAGACCGCTCTCGATTATTGATGAAATGCAAGTACGACAGGTTTGCCTGATCGAACCCAAATTGCGCAACGACCTTCGCCTTGACCGAGACTGCATAGGCCAGCCGATTCTTATAGGTCACAACACCTTCTATATTGTGGGCGTGCTCGAACCCCGCCCAGAAAACGTATTTGGTGGAGGTGGCCAGGAAAGGTCCGAGATATTCATCCCGTTCAAGACCAGTCTCAAGATGCAGCGTTATCCGTTCATCTGGGTCATCGCCGAAAGCAAAACCGCTGAGGCTTCGAATGATGCCCTGGCTGAGATAAGATTCTTCCTTCGCCGCACAAGGAATATAAAGCCCGGTGAACCCGACACATTCGAAGTTATGTCGCTCCAAAGTGCCCTGGAGACATTCAACAAAATAGCACTTATGGTTACGTTGGTGGCAGGCGGCATCGTGGGCATCTCTCTGCTGGTTGGAGGTGTCGGAATTATGAATATTATGCTGGTCTCGGTATCGGAACGGACGCGGGAAATCGGGCTTCGCAAGGCGGTCGGGGCTAAAAAATCTGCAATCCTAACCCAGTTTTTAATTGAAGCGATAGTGCTGTGCTTTTTCGGGGGGCTTGTGGGGGTTGGTTTTGGCCACCTTTTAACCAAGGCGATAGCCAACATCCCTAAAGTTGAACTTGATATGGCGTATATTCCAATGTGGGCGATAGGACTTTCGTTTGCTTTCGCCGGTACGGTGGGTATATTTTTTGGAATGTTTCCGGCGATTAAGGCCGCCAGACTTGACCCTATTGAGGCACTTAGACATGAGTAGAAAAATTTCAAATTCTATATTCCAAATTTCAAATTCTCGCCGCTACCTCGTGCTCTTATATACTTATGCTCTTGTGCCCTTGTGCGCTTTTGCACTGCTATTGACCGGCTGTGAACAGTTTCCGGGTAATGAGAAATTCTACGAAATCAAGATTGCGCCTGAAAAATTACGACAAGTAGAAACGCTTGAGCTTCAGGAAGCCGAGGTTGAAGAAGGTGCTCGACCAGATGTTAATGAGCCTCCGCCTGAAGAGCTTGAGCTTTCACTGGAGCAATGTCGGGCACTGACGTTAGAGAATAACCTTAACCTTAAGGTACAGCTTATCAGTCCTGCTATTGCCTCTGAGCGGGTCGATGAAGCACAAGCTGCGTTTGAGTCAGCTTTTTCCACCAATCTGCTATTTTCCAAGACGGATACTCCCTCAGCTACGGAACTTGATGTAATTTCAGGCTCACAAGTTGACTATTTCCGCACAGGTCTTGGCGTTCAGGTTCCTTTGCGCACCGGCGGAACGGTAACATTTGACTTGGCTGACAACCGTATTAAAACGGATGCTCCAGCGACATTTAATCCTTTTTTTACCTCGGACCTCTCTGTTTCGATTAGTCAGCCGCTTCTACGAGGTGCCGGCAATCGTGCTAATACCCACGCCATTCGTATCGCCGAGTATGAACGGCAGATAACCGACGCCAGGACGAAACTCGAAGTGATACGGATTATTGCTGCTGTTGACCGTGTGTACTGGCATCTTTATGCGGCCAGAAAAGAACTGGAAGTGCGGAAACAACAGTATGACCTGGCCGAGGCCCTGCTTGAGCAGGCCCGCCGGTTCGTCGAAGCCGGTGATAAGGCCCAGGTAGAGGTTATTCGGGCTGAGGCTGGTGTAGCGCAGCAGCTTGAGGCTATTATCGTGGCTGAAAATAATCTGCGCAACCGGGAACGTGAGCTAAAGCAGACACTTAATAAGACAGGCCTGGAAATGCAAACACCTACGGTATTGATACCTGCTACCGAACCTGACCTGGTCTATTATGAGCTTGAAAAGCAACGCTTAGTGGCAACAGCGATTGACAGTCGCATGGAAATGCTTGAGCTGGAACTGCAAATCGCTGAAGATATAAGTAACATCGATTACATGCACAATCAGGCGCTGCCCTTGGTTAACATGGATTACACGTATAATATAAACGGCCTGGGAGCTTCGAGAAACGACTCGTTTGATTTGCTTTTCGACAAGAGGTTTGAGGACCATCGTTTTGGTGTGCAGCTACTGGTACCGCTGGGAAATGAAGCAGCAAAAAGCCGGCTGCTTCAGGCGTTTTACCAGCGCAGGCGGCGATTGGCCACACGCAACAACCGCGAAGCACTTATTGAGCTTGAGGTGCTGAACGCTATTGACCAGCTTGAGGCGAACTGGCAGCGTATTTTGGCCAGCAGGCAAAATGCGATTCTGGCGGGAAGACTCTTTGAAGCAGAGCAGCGGCAGTTTGAACTTGGGCTGCGGACATCGACAGATGTGCTTCAGGCCCAGACGAATTTTGCCGACGCCCAGAGCGCCGAAATCCTGGCGCTGGCCGAGTATCAAATAGCACTTGTCGATTTGGCCTATGCGACCGGCACTCTGCTGGGCGCGGCGAAGGTACAATGGGAACCGATTGTGCCGCAAAGCAATATTAAATAATTCAGCCAAGAAGCATATCGCCGGGCCGAATAGTTGGAGCTGCGGTGCTGAACCTGCCGAGAAGTTTATTCCTCAACTTCCGGACAGGACATAAGATAGTCTATGCAATCACTGAACTTAGCTGTTGCAACAGCGACCGTGGAGTCGGCTGCACCGTAATAAAGATTGAGCTGGTCGGTTTCTTTATGAACAATGGCACCGCTGGGAAATACGACATCGCTGACATCACCGATACGTTCATAAGATGCACTCGGCCCCAAGACCCACTCGTCACTTCGGCGTAAGACCTTCCAGGGTGAATTCAAATCCAAAAGCGCCATCCCGACACGGTATATTTCTCCTGCAGTGGTACTTCGGACGCCGTGGTAAAACAACATCCAGCCTTGCGGTGTTTCTATGGGCTGACAAGCCAGCCCGACTCTGTGACAGTCCCAATAAGCATTCCTTGTTCTAATCAACGGCCTATGGTCGCCCCAGTGTTTCAAGTCGGGTGAGAAACTTATCCACATATGAGCTTCGCCCCGGACAATGGGACGGTGAATCAGAGCAAACCGTCCGTTAAACCTTCGCGGAAACAAACAGGCATCTTTGTCCTCCGGCGGGAGCAAAGAGCCTAATCGGGCAAATGCTTTAAAATTCTTGGTAATCGCCAGCGATACTACAGGACCACCTTCACTGAAAGAAACATAGGTAACAGCGAACTGCTTCTGCTCTTCAAGCCAGACAATACGGGCGTCTTCCAGCCCCCACCTTTCCTCTCGAGAGCTTTGGTCGGCTTCGAGGGTGGGTGTAGAGTCAATTTCCCAGTTCGTGAATCCATCGGTACTGCGGGCAACGGTCAAATGCGAAAAACCGCGCATATCCTCGACTCGAATCAACAGCAAGACCTCTGAATTCAGCTTGGCAGCCGCGGGATTAAAGACGGCGTTTGTCGGATAAGGCCAATCCTCCGGCGTTATTATTGGATTGCCCCGGTATCTCGTAAAAAGCTCATGTGCTTTTTTTTGCCGTGCAAGGTTGGGCATAGTTTCGACCTCAAAACATGAAAGAATTTTTCTATATTAAAAGCCTTCTGCAAAATCAAGGTTCGGCATAACTCTAAAACTAAAAGCAAAAAACCATAATTTGAACTTCAAAAGGTCCAGCTTGAAGCCCTTGGCAAACCTTACCTAATTTAATCGGCAAGATGGCCAATATTCTGTAAGTCAAAGTACGAATTTTAGATACGACCGCGTAAAAATTTTCCGGCTCGCCATACAAATCTGAGTAATGACTATATCTTGTGGTTCATCGCTCGTCTTTATAATAAATTCGAAATTCGACCCAGCAACGCTGGGTTCTGATCAAAACCCGCCGTTGGCGGGTCGAAATCCGAAACAAATCCGAAATTCTAATGTTCGAATTTTCAAAACTTAGTGTTTTTGTCATTCGGATTTTTGTCATTAGATATTGTTTCGAATTTCGGATTTCGTGCTTCGGATTTTCCTCATGCTTTTACTAACTGTGTTTCGTACAGGCTTTGGTACAGCGGGCAGGTTTGTATAAGCTCATCGTGCTGACCCTGAGCGATAACCCGGCCATCATCCATTACCACTATCACATCCGCCGTAATAACGGTGCTGAACCTGTGGGCTATTATGAAGCTGGTTCTGTCCTGCATAATTTCCTCGATGGCTTTGTGAATTTTCGCTTCACTGTCGGCATCAATCTGACTTGTTGCCTCGTCGAAAATCAGGATTGCAGGATTCTTCAAAATCGCTCTTGCTATGACAATTCTTTGGAGCTGCCCGCCGCTAAGGCCGGCACCCTGCTCGCCGATGATTGTGTTATAGCCTTCGGGCAGAGGAGAAATAAATTCGTGGGCAAACGCACGCCTGGACGCGGCAATTATTTCTTCTTCGGTTGCGTTTGGTTTACCATAGGCGATATTTGCCGCTACAGTATCATTGAATGTTACAACATTTTGCGTAACCATTCCAATCTGGCTTCGCAGACTAAATAGTGTTGCATTTCGAATGTCTTTGCCGTCAATCAATATCTGACCGGCATCCGGGTCATAAAATCTCGGTATCAGATTTGCCAGCGTAGTCTTTCCCGAGCCATTCGGCCCTACTATAGCAACATTGTGTCCGGCCTCCACTGAAAGGTTGACATCCTTTAATACAGGGGTTTGGGAGCCCGGATAGGTAAACACGATTCCCCTGAACTCGATTTTATTTTTCAGAGGCTCAAAATCAACAGCGTTGGGGCTTTCGACTTCCGGTTTCTCGTCGATAATTGCATATACCCGCTGGGCAGCGGCGTTGGCCTGCTGAATCTTGTTCCAGACATCGCTGGTCTTTCGCACCGACTCTGCGGTGGCACCGAGCAGAATAAGCAGTGTAAAGAAATCGCTCGGCTGCATCGTTCCCTTGTAAACCCAGTGTGCCCCGAAAACCAACCCTACAGAACCGGCTATCATCCCGAGTGTCTCCATTAAAGGGCCTGTTGAAGAAGCCACCTTTGCGATTCGAAATTGCCGTTTTAAGAGCCTGCGGTTAATTGCTGTGAAATTCACCTCCTCATATTCCTGCCGGTTATAGACCTTTATCACTTTTATGGCACCCAGCGCCTCTTTCAGCTTGCCGAGCATTTCCGCCCAGGTTGCAAGTGATTTTTTAGTTGCCCGCTTAATTTTCCTGCCGAGCTTGTTGATGAAATAAAGTGACAAAGGCGCCCCACACAAAAATACCAATGTTAGATTGTAATCTATCCACATCGCAAAGCTAATCATCCCGATTGCTTTCAAAGGCTCGCGAAGGGTTTTGCCAAACAATATCCCAATCCCGTGGCCGATTACCATTACATCTCCATACAGCTTGCTGACCGTATTGCTGGAACCTTCGTCGGCAAAAAAACCTACTGGAATTTCCAGAGAGTGTCTAAAAGCATCTCTCCGCAAATGGGCGAGTGAAGTATGCGTAAGCTTCTGGACAGTGTAATCCTGATAGAATCGGGCAATACATCGCACTATCGTAACAACTGCCATCATGAGTATGATATATATCACAGCCTTTTTCTTATTCTCTCTGGTCCTCTCTTTTGGTATTAATCTAAGAATCCTTTGTGCGTAATCGGCATAGAAGGGCTTTGGGCCGCACCGAAGTATCTGAGTTGTGAGTTTCGACTGTCCGGATTCGTTGTGCCTGCGATATTGGACTACTATTGACCTGGCCCCAACATTCGGTACGTTGATGGTGGCCAAGTTTTCAAGCAGCTCATTCGACGGTATCTTTTTCCTGTTTTCGTTGACTAAACTGTCTCCGGCTCCGACAATCCGGTCTTCTGGTTTGAGCCCGGCCTTTTCGGCAGAGCTCTTCTTCTTAACGCCGACGATTCTCAAAAAACACGCCACGTCAAGATTGTTCGGGTCGGAAAGTTCAATACTGTCGGGCACATACAAATTAAGCCCATATCGCTTCTCGCTAATCTTCCTGTAGATCCAGCCGTGCATTCCCTCTTCGCCCATCATAACTTTCAAAAGGGGCAAAACCGTTGCAATGCTGAACGAAAAAAGTATACCGATAAGCAGCGCGCTGCATACAATCGTCACCAATCTGTGCCATTGTGGCCAGATATACTCGAATACACGCTTAAAATCCTTCATTCGGTAGATTTCTCCAATATAGCGTATAGTTTTTTTCTATACGCTTGGTCCTTCGCAGTACTACTGCTACGGAGAAGGACTGTCAACTATTCATTACAATCGAAGCACACTAACAAACCTGGGCCTGCCGGTCAAGTCCAAAGACTGTTGACATCTGAGGCTATTTTAATTAGTCTATCGAGTCTTTAGGAGAATAGTTGAATGAAAATAGACTGTTTGAGTTTAGGTGCCTATGAAACTAATTGCTATGTCCTTCGAAGCGATGAAGGGGCCGGAGATTGCCTGGTTGTTGACCCCGGCATGGGGGCCGGTCGGTTGGTCGGATTTCTCCAAGAACGTCAATTAAATCCTGTTGGGGTGGTTCTTTCTCACGGGCACATTGACCACATTGCAGGAGTAGCTTTATTGCGAGATGAGTTTCCTGATATAAAAGTACATATCCATAATCTCGATGCAGATATGCTCACAGAGCCTCATATCAATCTATCAGCTATGACGGGAGAGCACTTCATCATTGAGCCGGCTGAATTTTCTTTAAAAGAAGGTGATGTTATCGAGCAGGCCGGCGTAAAGCTCAGCGTGCTTCATACCCCCGGCCATACGCCGGGCGGCATCTGTTTGTATTCAAAGGATGAGGCGATTGTTTTCACTGACGATGCGCTGTTTGCCGAGTCGATTGGACGAACAGATTTTCCGTGCGGCAGCACGGAACAATTATTAAATAGCATAAGTGAAAAACTTTTTACCCTGCCTGACGAAACAAAAGTCTATCCCGGTCACGGCCCAATTACCACAATAGCCCACGAAAAGGCACACAACCCTTTCTTGCAATAACCCATTGTTAAGCCAAAAATGATCTGTTGAAAATGTGGACTGTCATTCTGAGACGAAGCCGAAGAATCTCATTTCTTGAGCCATAAAGAGATTCTTCACTCCGCTGCGCTCCGTTCAGAATGACAGTTTTTGTAGCTTTTCAACATATCAAGCCAAAAAGTACAGGTCTTTCCATTTACTATCTTCTATAAAGCAAACTAATACTATCAGTATATAATGCTAAATATAGGACTTATATCACTATGGTGCTATAGAGAATTCTTTGCATTCACGCCTATCTTGCCTATTTTAACTAAAGTTTTTCCTCGTCACCCTCCGATACTTAATATTGCTCATTGGTCAATATTGCCTATATTAACATTATAGGCGATATAAAGAGTCGAGAAGATAATATGGGTATTTATGGAAGATTAGGAGATTTAATGGAGACCAAAACATGATAAAACAAAGCATTTTAGCCCGCTATTTGGAACCTTTGTTGCGCGGTGATAAAAAGGCTTGTCGAGCCGTTATAGAAGAAACTCTTCAGAGTGGCATACCTGCTAATTCGGTATATGTCGATATAATATGGCCGGTAATGTTAGAAATCGAAAAACTGCTGCGGGCAGACAGAATTACACCCATCCAGGAACATTTGGCCACGCGTGTTAACCGCACTATTGTGGACCAGCTTCAAAATAAGTTGCCGCGCAGACCAAGCAAGAATAAAAAAATAGCGGTATGCTGCGCACCAGACGAATTGCAGGAGCTCGGCGCCCAAATGATGACAGACCTGTTCGAGAGCAATGGATGGGAAGTAAGATTTCTTGGCGGTGGACTTACAAACGATGATATCCTTTCTTTCACAAACGAATATAGTCCGGACATTCTCTTAATTTATGGTACGGGTCCAAAACAGGCACCGGGTGTACGACGCTTGATAGATACAATTAAGTCTGTCAACGCCTGGCCGAATATGCGTATAATGGTATCAGGCGGTCTGTTCAACCGGGCCGAAGGACTCTGGCTGGAAATGGAGGCCGATTTATTCGCCGCAACAGCCCTTGAAGCCCTCCAGGTAGCTTCAAATGATAATCCGGTTATACAATGTGAACAAAGAACGATAAACCGCAGGAAGAAAAGACGCCAAACGACAGCACAAAACCTGACGGCGTAGATTTTATAGCCTTCATCAGATAGAAGAACAAACAATTATAGAGGTCCGCCGAGGACGGATTTCTGATAACCCTATAAAAATTCCAAATTCTACACTTCGGCATCATGGCCTTTGTTCGGGCCCCGATGTCCTTTTCGAAAACAAATCCTAATCATCAAAACGAATTATTTCTTGATATTTAGGTAGATTATTGGTATAAATAAGATTGATTAAAGGTGTGAGTTTTGGTGTGTGATTAAAGCATAATGCATCACTATTTTTATTCTTTATTGAAGGAGGATATGGTCATGTGCAAAAAAATGATTTATTTAATTTCTTTTCTTTTGGTTCTGGGCTTAGCCACAGGCGTTGAGAGTGCAGACCCATTCGAGCAGGACCCCGGGCCGGACGGCATTGTATCAATAGAAGCCGAGAACTTCGATGACAACATTTCGAGGCCACCCAGTACCTGGGAATTCGTCACATCAACGGACGTATTCACACCACCGGATGGATTCAGCGGCGACGGTGCGATGCAGTCAATGCCTGCGACGCTGTTGGGTGGTAGCTCCTGGGATACGGGTTATGGCGAGAACGCTCCGAGATTGGATTATAAGGTCAATTTCTCAAAGACCGGGACACACTATGTCTGGATTCTCGCTTACGCCATGGACGGAAATTCAGATTCCTGCCATGCAGGTCTTGACGGCGAGGAAACACCACTTTCTAACCGAATGAGTGGTTGGAGTACCAGTTACAGTTGGGACAACGACAGGTATGAAAGGCCGGAGCGGGCGCAGATCGATATTGCTACACCCGGCCTGCACGTCCTTAACATCTGGCCGCGTGAGGACGGACTCACTGTTGACAAAATTGTTCTGACCACAGACCCAGATTACCGGCCAACTGGCACCGGCCCTGAGGAAAGCCATCGTGGTCTGATTTTGAAGGCTTATAAGCCCGACCCTGAAGATGGTGCCCTATATGAGGATACGTGGGTGAGTCTTAGCTGGTCGGCAGGAGAGACTGCCGTCTCACATGATGTGTACTTCGGTGAGAATTTTGACGATGTAAACGATGGTACGGCGGACACATTCCAGGGCAACCAGGGTGGGGCATTTTATGTTGTCGGTTTTCCCGGATTTCCTTTTCCGGACGGCCTTGTGACGGGTACAACATACTACTGGCGGATCGATGAGGTTGAGGCCGACGGAACGACGAAACATAAAGGCGATGTCTGGGATTTTACGATTCCCCCCAGGACCGCTTACGACCCGATTCCCGCAGATGGTACTCAATTTATTGACCCAAATACAAATCTGAGCTGGTCTTCAGGTTTAGGCTCGAAATTGCACACCGTGTTCTTCGGCGACAATTTTGACGATGTGAACAATGCTACGGCAGGACTCCCACAGGGAACCACAACCTATACTCCCGGCACTCTTGCATTAGACAAAGTTTACTACTGGCGTGTCGATGAGTTCGCTATTCCCAATATATATAAAGGTGATGTCTGGAGCTTCAGAACAATGCCTGAGATACCTATTAGCAACCCCAATCTTGTTGGCTGGTGGAAATTAGATGAGGGTATTGGCGCTATTGCTATTGACTACTCAGGCCACGGCAATAATGGTACGCTCCAAGGCAATCCTCAGCGGGTAGATGGCTTTGAGGGCGATGGCCTTGAGTTAGACGGTACTAATTCCGTTGAATTGTCAACCGGCCTGATAGGTTCGGACATGGGGTCCGTATGTATGTGGATTAAAACAACCCAGGCCGAAACAGGCATGATTTTCTACGGCTCATCAGGCAGCGGCGGCAATGGCTTCGGCAACGAGAACGAATTACACATCAACATGATGAGCGACGGCGGGGTCGGATTTTTCGTCGAGGGTGAGCCTGATGGTAACGATGTTCACCTTGAGACATCAGCGGTGAATGATGACGCCTGGCACCATATTACGGCCACGTGGGAGGTCAACGGTCTTGCGAACCTATATGTGGACGGCGGCACGCCGGTATCGGCTGCTCACACCGGCAACAACTTCGAGCTGTCCGGCCAAACCCGGCTGGGCCGGCCTTATGCGCACCAGAGTTTCTACTCCGGCCTGATAGATGATGTGCGGGTTTACGACTATGTATTATCGCCTGAAGAGATTGCAATAATTATGAGAGGCGACGTAAGTCTTGCCTGGAATCCAAAACCGATTAACGGGTCAAAATCGAACATCAGTGAGGTCAGGTCTGTTAGCTGGTCACCGGGAGATTTTGCGGCCCAGCACGATGTTTACTTCGGAACTGTTAAAGACGCGGTGGACAATGCCGACACGTCAACGCCGGATATATATCGAGGCCAACAGGGTGCTACAAGCTACACTCCACCCGAAGGTGTTGAATGGGGTCAGACCCACTACTGGCGAATTGACGAGTCTAATACCGACGGGACGCTCAGCAAAGGCAGAGTTTGGAGCTTTACCGTAGCAGACCATATCATTGTGGACGACTTTGAGGACTACGACACCGGTGACAACCAGATATGGTACGCCTGGAAAGACGGGCTTGGCTACGGTGTGCCGGGTACTGAACCCTACTCTCCCGGTAACGGAAGCGGCGCGGCTGTCGGCGACGAAACCACTGCTTCTTTTACCGAGGAAACTATCGTTCACGGAGGCAAGCAATCGATGCCGTTCTTCTATGACAACAATCAACAGGGCAAATTCAAGTATTCAGAGGCGGAACTGACGCTGACTTACCCGCGAGACTGGACCGAAGAAGGTATTGGAGTACTGAGTCTATGGTTCAGAGGCAATGTGGCAGGCTTCATAGAAGAGCCGGCTGGCACTGGCACCTATATAATGACCGCTTCCGGCGTAGATATTTGGGACCAGGCCGACGAGTTCCGCTACGCCTACAAGCAACTGTCCGGCGACGGGTCTATTTCGGTCCAGGTTCTCAACGTGGAGAATACGGACCCCTGGGCCAAAGTAGGCGTGATGATTCGCAAAACACTTGACGCAGGCTCCACTAATGCGATGGCCTACATCACGGCCGACGGCCGAGCTGGCTGGCAGTATCGTGTAGGTGACGGCGGCACTTCCAGCAGCACGCGCAGCGAGCCGGGCGCCATTACGAGTCCTCACTGGTTGAAGCTGACCCGCCAAGGGAATACTATCACAGCCCAGCACTCCAGTGACGGCGTCAACTGGGAAGACATGGTTGAAGCAGCTAATCCTCAGGAGCAGTCCTTCAGGAATATTCTGATGAATCAGAACGTCTACATAGGTCTGGCATTGACCAGTCACAGCTCTGGCGTGACAGGCAAGGCTGAATTCTCCAATGTCCAGACGACCGGCACAGTTACGCCGATGATGTGGATGCAAGAGGCCATCGGTGTCACTATGGCCGCTAACGACCCTGAGCCGATGTACGTTGCCCTCAATGGCAGCGCTGTGGTCTTTCACGATAATCCCAATGCGGCATTGATAGACACCTGGACCCAGTGGAATATCGACCTGCAGGCGTTCGCAGACCAGGGCGTGAACCTGGCCAATGTCAATACTATTGCCATTGGTTTCGGCGACAAGAAGAATCCGCAGCCCGGCGGTTCAGGTACAGCGTACTTTGATGACATTCGACTGCAGCGGTAGGCTACGGAACCAGAGCCGCAAGTGGCAATTAGCTGCCCACGGTGACGGACAACAGGGAAATGGATTTGCACGAATTCGGGGCCTATATCGAATTATTCGGTATAGGCCCCTTTTCTATTGGTTATTAACTATTATGGGGCTAAAGGGGGACAAAAATAACCAGATAAATTTAGCAGGAAAATCAAAAAATAGTTTGAAGAAAATCAGGCTTTAGGGTGTATATTACTGTGGAAACAGAGTAAAGTTTTTTCCTTTGAATTGAAACTGTCTGCATTTGGAGTCGAAGCCAGTGCCAAGCGTGTGCCAGGAAGAAATAACAGCAATGCGGCGTTGCCGGCGGGGCTCATCAGGGGCGTTTGAAGTTTTTGTGAACAGGTATATGAAAGACGCATATTTTATCGCTCTGGGGCTTGTTGGCAATCGCGAAGATGCGATGGACCTGTCGCAGGAGGCCTTTATTCGAGCATACCGGAATATCAAACACCTCAAGCCCGACCGAAGGTTCTTCCCCTGGTTCTATCAAATATTGAAAAATCTCTGTATCAGCCATTTAAGAAAAAGAAGGTACAGGCAGACAAGCTCTCTCGATGGCGAGAATTGCCCGGAGCCGGCAGCTACGACGGATTACTTTTCGCCGGAGGTTGTGGCCGGAAGAAACGAGCTCAAAGACAAAGTGTGGAAGGCAATCGGTAAGCTGGATGATAAACATCGCGAAGTGATTATATTGCGACACTTTCAGAATATGTCATACGAACAAATCGCCGAGGCCCTTTATTGTAATAAAGGCACTGTTACGAGCAGGTTGTACTATGCCCGTAAGAAGCTGGAAGAATTATTAAGTACCGGGAAAGGAGGTATCATAAATGACATGCCATGATTATAAAGACCTGATGATGGGCTACCTGGACAAT
>CAZLIO010000041.1:0-3811 GCA_964559025.1 uncultured Pirellulales bacterium
TCAAAGACTTTATTACCTAAGCCTTCATTGAATGGCCAGAGACCGACAAGGCCTCTAATGAGGGGATGGTTTCGATTTAAGCAAATTCCTCTTGTGGGTTTAAGTTGTGGCATTTGCTATCGTTATCTCCATCTGTTCTATGAGGATATATAGTTCCACGGTTGGACATAGGCACGGACATCGTGGCTGTTTGTTGAACCGGTCTGTTGAACGCCAATTCTGAAGTGTGCAAGGTCTTTGACAATGAAGCTTAGCTGCTGTGGGTCAACGCTTTTATCTCCCTGCATTTCCCAGATGGGCGTATCATCGTAGTTAGTACCATCGAGAGAGCCGTATAGTTTAATCTTAACCTCATCAGTCGGAGTAGCATCGTAGTTGATTTCGATAATGATGTGAGCTCCCTCGTAGCCGTTTGTTTCCAGGTCGACATCCCAAGAGAACGACTCTGTAGTTCCGGACAGTGTTACGTAACCGTCGCCAGTACCTATTATTTGACTCTGAGAAGCCCAATTCTTACTTATAGTCGCCATTAGTTAACCTCCTTTCCCCGCAGCTTCGTTTTGCGAAGCTAAACGGCGGGGACTTAATCTAACGATACATCTAAATCTCCCGAAGCAAATTTAGCCGTGTCCCCACTGCCGATAGTCTTAGATGTGCTTAATGCCCCATAGGCCAACATATTACTACCTGTTACTGCGTCAAATAAGGCAAAGTGAGTTATCGTCCCCCAGCTACCGGTAGCCTCTGGAAAAGTAATCTCATTGGCGTTATCGAGTGTCCCACCAGATGCAGTGTTCCAGTCAGCACCAGTGGTCGAAACTCGTGCATAAGCATTGCCACTTGGCTCGGCTAATCCCGAACTGTCATCGAGTGGTTCTGCAGTAGAGAGCCCCACATAAATCGTAACATCAGGGTAAGTTCCACCAGTTCCCAAGGTGGCGTTATACAATCCCTTGCCAAAAAGATGGTCCAAAATCTCGTTTTCCCAATAATCTGCAAAACTACCCATTTTGTATCTCCTCGATAGTTATAGTTTTTTCAAGTCTTCTGCCTAACCTCAATTTTGCATAACTCTTATGGTTTTTATCAACTCGACGTCCTTGTGATAGTCGCTTCAGCATCGGTAGGGGTGTGAGTCAGAAGGACCGTTTGCCCGTCATCATCATAGTATTTGATTTCTCCAGTCGATTTGTTTTGGACGGCCTTGTTGGCAAGCAATTTGTCACTGGTTACTTCGCCTACTCCAGACCATAAAATTTCGTCACCCCCCACAAGGTTGTCACTATCAGCAGGATTAGCTCCGGCCTGCAGGAATGCCTGAACGGAATATCTGCCTGCGGGGATATTACCATCAAAGTTGCCAACATACCTGTTGCCGCCCTTGTCTGTAAGGGATATGTCGTAATCGTTCGCAGCACGGCCGCCCGTCCCCCAGGACTCAAAGACTTGCCCTCCAGAATACCAGACTTCTCCCGCCCGGTTACGAACAACTGCATAAAGCGTATTGCCGGACGTGTAATCTACATGTATTTCGTTCGCCATCTTAGACTCCTATACCCAACAAGTCTGCCATAGTTACTATATATAGACTTCCTGCATCTCGTTTTGTCGCCACGTTGTCAATGTGCGTTTTCCAGTTGGCCCAGGTAAACGATGTTCCTTCATTTACAGAATGCCATCCCGTAACCATAATCGTCCCCGCATTTATTACTTTATCAACCTGGGATTCCGCAGTTGTTGTATCGTCAAATGAATTGGTCCATTGTATTGTTGGGTCAAAGAAGCCAACGTCGTGGCAAGTTGTCGAAAGCCGCAGTTGGTCAAACCATCTGTCTCTGTAGATGCTGTTAAACCCATCCTCCCAATTAGTAGTTCCTCCCGGCAGAGAAAATATCCTCGCCCCGTCTGCAAAACCATTAGCACACATCCAGTCCGTTGCTTTTGTAATCTCTTCGATAAATTCGGCGGCGGTGAGGTTATCCGTCTTCAAACATTTGTGGCTCCAGCTATGGTTAGCTATCAAATGACCGGCATTATGTATCTGATGAAGCTGTTCTAATGTCAAATAACCGCTCGTTCCAATTTTCGAAGGAATGATAAAAAATGTGCCTCTTATCTCTTTCGCACTCAGATAGGCTGCAAATTTATAATCATCATCGAAGCCATCATCTAGCGCTATAGCATATTGGGGTTGAGCCAAATGAGGAATGAACATTATTTTATCCCAGGTCACCGCTGGCGTATCATCACTTTCTGCCGAATCAATCCGAACGCGAAGCTTCGTAACATGCTCCCAGCATAACGGGTAGGTCCCGGCGTCCATATTGCCCATCTTCGGTGCAATAATTCTCTCGTACCAGCCAGGCCCCGTTACATAATCACCTTCCACAAACTTCATCATCTGGTAATTTGAAAAGGTACTGTCACCAACAATAAGAGAAATCACTGAAATTTTGTCCCAGGATGAAACATCGCTACCTTCGTGCACATAGAATCGTACATATACCAGAGTATTAGATAAATCAATCTCGGTAATCGTTTTGGTTGTAAAAGAGGAAGTGCCTCCGGATTGCTTTGTACACTTCATTGACTGTGGCGTACTTGCCTGTGAGCAAATATAATTAGTAGTATCCGTAGCTTTAGTTACGCGTATACCAGTATCCCATTGTGAGGTGTCATCAAGAGGTTCGATGAGTTTCGGAACAAAATGCCTTCTCGGATATACTCCTTGTGCTCCGATTGAAGCAGCACAAAAATCTTTGTTGACTTCTTTTAATCCAACAGAGCCGGCTGGTGGTTTGGTCGTGGAAATAAGCATATTTACGCCTCCTCGGTCCAGGTCCCGTTCTTGGCAATCGTTGCCCAATCGCCATTGGAATCAGCTACGAGGCTAAGGCATTCTCCGACCGCATTAGCTGATTTATATTTGTCCGCTGTCTGGCCGCTGTCGTCTCGGATTGTCGCTGTACCAGGGTCAATACGGAACTCATAAGCGGCCTGGACTGCAAAGCTAAATACCGTCCCCGAAGGTGCTGAAGCAGGCAGCGTAAGCGTAACTGTCCCGCTGGCGCCAAGGTTACTGTGAACACTACCGGATTCCGCTGTCGTAAGTGTGTCATCGTTGGTATGTGCCTCGATGGTCTTTTTCACACCACCGGCTCCGTATGGCACCAAAGCATTATGGCCCGCTCGACAATCAGTTATCGAGTCGATGTCCCCACCCGAGGTGCTTACTATCGCCAGCCGAATATGCGGCGTAGTTGCCATATCAGGGAAACTGCTGTATTCGTTTATTACAAGAGAAGCCGACGAATTCAGATAGATGTAAATATTTGCTTTATCATCCGCTAAAGTATTATCCGACGAGCCGGCATAGTTTATCAGCTCCGTATCTAACCAGAACTTGCCAGCTTTTACGCCAACGTCCAGGCCACCTTCATCATAGACTCGCAAGTCGTTCGCTCGCCGTGTAGCTAACGATAGCCGATACAGCAATTTTCGAAACTCCAGATAGTAAGGCGCCGTCCCGGTTGCTATATACTCAACACCGGTCTCGCTGTCAGACTGTATGTTTAACAACTCATTATCAGATGGATACACTTCAGCCATAATATTCTCCCTTATCCACTAATATTTAGCCCACAGTTTCACTGGGGATTCCCTTGTATCTCCAGCACCAATTGATTCGTCTGTTTATCGAATGAAGAAATGCTTACTCGCTCAGCGGGTCTTGCCGCTGGTGTCACTGTGATTGGCTCAGTTTCGCTGGCACTGCTTTGGTTGCCCGCCCCGTCGGTAACCTTAACACCAA
>CAZLIO010000041.1:3821-13388 GCA_964559025.1 uncultured Pirellulales bacterium
TTATAAACACCGGCCATAAGCGGCGGGCTTATCCATTCAATCGTATCAGCATCAAGGCCAAACTGACCGTGCCCGAAACTGCCCTTCTCAAATCCAACCGCTGCTGCCGACTCATAATCGAAATCACCAGCTCCGAATCTGCCCATCCCGAAACCGGCTTTATCCTGCCAGGCAGGCCAAATCCTTATCGGCGAATTAGTCAGCGGCTGGCTGTAACCAATTTCGCCTGTCCCGTTGTCGAAGTAGATTTCAGCTGTTGCATCACTCGGTAAGTTCTGACTCCGCAACAAACTTATTCTCACCCGCTCACTGGTAGCCGGTGGTCGGACAAGCTCATTGCTGAAATCAATATTCGCCTGCTCAGCCTCAACGGCAAAGACCTCAATCCGAACCGCTGATTCCAAAGATGTAGGTATCGGAACAATCATTTGTCTTTGCTGACTGTCAACCGTTACCCCTGCATATTGGCCGTTGACATAAATCTGATAAAACATATCGCTTAAGTTGGCCTTGGAGGACCACTTCACCAAGGCTACTCGTGGGACCTCGACACACTTGCCGTCTGCCCAAATACCAGCGGGCAATTCAAACGCTCTGACCTTTTCTATCCCACTGCTGATAAGTCCCATTACTGCTTTTTCCTTTTTCTATCCGCTATCCGCTATCCGCTATCAAACTAACTGTGTATAAACGATTTCATAATCAGCAACTATACCACCGCCACCTGCCCGCTTCCTGTTTACTTTGAAGGAATCCATACGAAGGTTATCAATTTTTTCACCCTCATTGCTTACCAGCGTGTGTGTATTGCCGTCCATATATGCCGATATTACATTGATTCTGTCATTCATCTGCGTTCGGCTTTGTGCCCGCAGTGTACCTCTTTGTCTTATCTTCCTGGCACGCCCACCCATATCAACACTAAGCACACCATCCAGTCCCGCCACTGCTCTCTCTATCGAGTCTCGGTTAAGACTGTCCTGCTCAATCTTTAACTGATGCTCATCAAACAAATTTTGTCCATCTAAAGTAACGCTCATCTGTCTTTCTCTTCACAAACTAATCCCGCACTAACCTTCCGGATGCCCCAGCTTTGGTAACATCAACCACCCCATCAGAGCCGATATCAATACTGAGCCGGCACCGTTCCCTTGCCCTGGCAAAAAGCTTCTGATAGTGCATGCTCTTCTTCCAGAAATTCTCGTCTTTGGCTTTACTGGCTAACATCGCATACAAACTTGAGATGACCGCAAATACTGACGCTCTCTTCAAAACATCCGTATCCAGAATATCCTCTACCTCTATCTCACTTGCAGGGTTACCCGGGCTGATACCGAAGTGTTCGGTCAACTCAAAGCCGACCTCATTCGCCTGTGGCCCGAACGTGCTGATACGATAGAATACATCTGTAGCCGCTGGCGGCGCCACGGCATTCATTTCTGAATCCGACCTGATTACGGAAACACTAAGCTGTGTCGCCGAATCTACGGAAACTATCTCATACGCTCCGTCCAGCGTCCCATCCGCAGAACGCAGATATATAACGCCACCCGCCGAGACCTGCGCACTTACAAAGTCTGCACCACCTTCGGTAAACGTCGTCCCGCTAAGCGTTCCGCCTGTTCCGGTCACCAGTACCTGCTGTGGCAGATGCAATTCTCCGAACAGTATCGGCTCGTATTTCAAAATATCTGCATCGTTTGAGAAACTAACCATTTCCTTTGGCTCCCTTCCGGTTAACAGGGCTGGGCAGGTGCCCAAAGAATGTTTAACCTTTGGGCACCTTCGCCCGCGCACATTATGATGCGTCTGCTACACCCCCACAATTTAGCTGGTACTCAGATCGCGAATAAGACCATGTGCCGCTTCGTTCCTGAGCTCCACGGTATATTCGCCAATCAACTCGCCGCACTCATAGTCACCGCCGCTTGCCAACGGCTTGAAATAAAAGTTTCGCCCCCCTAACGGCGGCACATTGATACGGGACGAATCCAGCAACAATGCCGCATCCTGTGGCATCCATCGCGTGGTAACAATTCTGCAAACGCCGAAATCACTCTCGTAAATGCTAATCATATCAGTGAAAGTGGTATCGTTGGCGCCGTAGGTTCGGCTGTTGGCAGAAAAGGCATTTATCTTTCGCTTCTGAAAACCACCGACTACAATCAGGTCCACATTGCCGTTGCTGCTCTCCCAAATCTGCCTGAGCACGTAATTAATCTTGTCCTCGTCCAGACCGGTGCCTGTTGGAAAGCCACTGTCGCCGGTATGGAAAACATTAGTTGAGAGGTGCTGAATAACGCCCTTCATTGACCTTCTTACCGAACCACTACCTTCAGGATTGCTCGCTGGCTCACCGCCGTTGACAACCGTATTTTCCAGGTCGCGGATCAGTTCCCGAAGCCGTTCCTGCTTTTGATAATCCATCTCGTCAGCCAAACCCAGCTGGCTCGCGGCCATATCCGTTCCGCTCACTTCTACCGTAGCAGTAAATATCTGCGTATAGTTCCCACACCTGCTGCGGTTGGTAAATCTCGCACCTGGCTTGTCCGCCCCTTCAAGAGCAGCATTTCCGAGAATGTTTATCACCTGATTGTCGGCAAGGTCTTCCGCCGTAGTGCCTGCATAACCACGAACCACCGTCAGCGTATTGCTGTTGATAACCGTCACGAGCATTAATTCCTCGCTGCCTTCTACCTGAATCTGGTCTCCCACGCGGAACCTGCTGCCATTGTCAACTACAAAGTCGGTGTCGGTACTCGGGTCGGTATAGGTGCTGTCGTTGATAGAATCCTTATTGGGCAAAAGTTCATCTTCAAGCCACTCATGATGTGTGCTCGTTGCCTCTCTCATAGGATCACCTAAAGCATCCAGCAAAGGCGTCTCATAAGGCGAAATTATCCCTATCAAATCTGATACATCCTCAGCCAGTTCTGGCAGAGTTGTACCCGCTGAATAAGTTGCTTTTCCTGTAAAAGCCATCTTTTAATTCTCCTTTTTTAGTAAGTAGTTGTCCGTTCATAGGTTTTAGTCTATGAGCTCAGATAAAATTTCTTCGCAGTTTCAAATACTCCTGCAAATCTGTTCGGTTACCTGTTGTTGCCGCCTTCTTCGCTGCTCTTTCGAGAACTGTTTGATTGTTTGTCATTCGTTCCTTAGCCCCTGCTGTCTTTTTCACTGTTACAGCTCCACTTACTCCGGCGAACAAATATTGCTTTTCCTTTTTCAACTGCTCAATTACGCCGTCCAAATCCGCTTCCGTTTGGCCTTCCATTTTGGCTTTGGCAAGCAATACCGCCGTTTCCAAATCGACAGTCCCCGCAGCAGCTAATTTGCGAGTCAGCTTCTGCTCGGCCTGAATGTTGCTCAATTGCTCAGACATCGTTGTTACTTGCGATTTTGCCTCCGCCAGTTGCTCCATCAAAGCTTCAACCTTTTTCTCAGCACTCTGTGCCCTCTTTCGATAGCGGATTGACTCAGTCACCGGAACAAGTTTCATATTATCATTGTCACTTGCTCCTGTTATGTCTTCTGACAAAACCTCTTGTGTCTCAATCGGACTCATAAAACCTCCAGATTTGTCATTCCCTCACAAGCGGGAATTCACCCTTCAAAATGTCAACTTTCTCTCGTGGCCTTATAGCCTAATTCTCTGAGCACCTGCTCAGTCGGAACACCCAGCTCTTTTTTAATCTGGCCTTCTTTTAGTTTCTCCATCACGTTTTCAGGCAGTGGGCTGGAAAAAACGATATCAACCTCTCTGTCCACCTCGGAAGTCTTATAGATATTAGCCGTATCGAGTATCGCCAGAACCATCCTGCAGATTCTTTTAAGCCCTTCGCTGTAAGTGAATCTCTTACGTTCGTTCTTTGATAGCATCCCCATAAGCGTTAGTCTAAGGGCCACCGCGCTTGTAAGATTGCCGAGCTTATTCTTCAGAACCCCGGCCACCACCGGCGTTACCCCACTGGCCTTGTCCAATGCCTCTCTGATTTCAGCGATGTGCAGACCTTCGCTTGGCGTCGCCGCATCTCCACCGAACTCTTCGATAGTCGCCTCCGGATTGTCGGTATACCACATCCTGCCGGGCGAAATGGGCTTATCCTCAAAGCCCTCTATCCCTTTGCCCAGATACATCTTAAACGACTGGAATGTAATTCTGCTGGCCCTGTCACTCAGTCTGGTATTCAGCTCGTCCTGTAGCGGTATCAATGGCTCGACGTCGCTTAGCCCCTCATAGTAGTAGGGCTGAGCAATGTTTTGGATATGCACCACCGGCAGAAAACCCCACGGCAATTGGGCTTGCTCAACAAGCTGCTTGTCTTCGTATCTCTGGTAAGCCACATCAGAAGTAATCTCCGTCACCGCAACTATTTGCCGACTATTACTGCTTCGTTTACTACCGGAGAATATTCTTGATAGAAATGAGTTTTTCTTACTCAGTGCGTTTTTCTTCTGATAGAAGTGCTGCACGTAATATCTTATCTTTTTATAGTCGTTTTCATCCAGAATAGGCAGTGCTCTCGGTGCCTCAATCAACTCTAAGCCGATTGTTTGTGCCGATTGCAGCACATCTTCGAGGTCTCCCGCTTTGCGGGAACCCGGTGAGAGGGTTTGGGAGGAGGAGGAAATGCGTTCGATGATTTCTTCGCCAGGCCTGACGAGACAATCGACAAAACCATAAACACTTCCAAGCACTGCCATATCCTGGAAAAATCCGATAGCGCTATTGGCCGCAAACAGTGCCTTTAATACCACCTCAATTTCTGCACGTTTTTGACCATCCGGCGATTTCGAAACAAAACTAATCGGTTTGCCGAACAAAAAGTCCACGGCTGCGTTTATTCGCCAGGCAATATCGTTCTCAATTACTACTTCTTTTCGTTGCACGTCGCGGGCGCACTTCGCGCCGAAGACACCCACCTGCCCACTGTGTACAAGCCCTGTTATTCTCGCAGGAAGTCCATATTCTTGCGCTTGCACATAGCACCGCCCTGATTCATTCACCTTTCTGTCACAGGCACCGGTGCCGTGTATTTCCATCTTGGGGTTTGCGTAATATTCCCACAGCTTCTCAAAGTGTGCTCGAACATCAATCGACTGTTCGTCAACGAGCCACTCAATATAATCAGCCTCAAGTTGCTCATCTTGAAAGATATCAAGGTCAAATCCCATACTTAGAACTCCATTTTTTTGCTCGGTGGTTAAATAAACCAGTTACTGTCAACCAGCTACAAGCTGCCGATCACTGCTTCTATAATTAGAGCTATCTGCACGTTTGATACGAAAATCGCAGGATTATTTAAGAGACCTTTTTCCGTAAGTGCTTTTGTAGAAATGAATAAAAAAAATTGCAAAAATTTTGATTTTTGCTCACAGGTATCAGCGGTTTTGATTGAAAACTTGTGGATATTTTTACCTATTTTGACTCATGAGACCACCTTCCACCACGCTTATCCTTGCTTACTTTTCAAGTAAGTATCAGCGGATTTGATTGAAAATCGTGCTGTTTTACCACGTGTCTGTTAGATATGAGCCTAAGCTGGATACGTGTGCAGCTTTCGCAGAAAGTTTTTTGTGACAATGTCGTTAAACCAGAACTGGTGGGTGGAGATGAAAGAGATTAATAACTCAAGGGCAAAGAACGCAATGAAGGTAATTTCAAGGCTCGCATGAGGTTAATTGGTGATTGATTAATCGATTACTCGCTACTCATCATTTAACGAAGCGATACTTTCACGAGAATCAAGTATCGAGTGGTTTTCACTCGCTATCTTCCTTCTGTAACAGCTCGATAATCTCGGCTTTTGTGGGCAGTGACTCGGTTGAGCCGAACTTTGTGCAGGCTAAGGCACCTGCCGCCGAGGCGAATTTGACCGCTCCTCTTACATCGTCTTTTACAGCGTAATAAGCAGCCAGCGCCCCTGCAAATGCATCTCCACTGCCGGTCTGGTCAACAAGTTCTACCTCATAACCCGGGATCTGGTCGGCGCCGCTTCGGTCGACAACCATACAGCCCCGCCTGCCCATTGTTATCACAGCAGAGCCAACGCCACGAGCAACAAGATCAGAGCCGATCAGCTTGGCGGTACGAACATTGGCTGCTGAGTGGTCGGCAATCTCCGCAGCTTCATAAAGATTAGAAAGCAGAATATCGACCGTGAAATAGTCGACAGGCAGGTCGCTGCTTTCTTGGCCTTGTTGCTCTATCGGTCTTGCAGGATTAAGAATGATCTTTGTGCCGTGCACCTTCGCACAACGAACAGTGGTTACAATTGCTTCCTGTGGCAATTGGCCGTGAATCAAACACACGTCAGCTTTAGAGATAATCTGTTCAGCAGCGTCGATGTCCCGAGGTTGTAAGGCGCTGTTAGCACCGCTGTAGTAACAGGCAGCGTTTTCACCTTCGGAATTAACCAGGGTTACAGCCACGCCTGTATTTTTGGCCTTGGCGGTATAGATAAAGTCGGTAATGACATTGAACTCAGCCAGACTTGCCTTAGCCATCTGAGCAAATGGGTCGCCGCCGACTTTGCTGATAAGATGAACCTCACAGCCGCACAATGCAGCTTCCACAGCCTGATTTGGTCCGGGACCGGTGGCTGTGTATGAAAGAGCAGTGCCGATAACGCTCTGGCCGGGCGATGGTATTTGGCCGCACCTTATCGCCATATCAACATAGGTGCCGCCAACTACAACTACTTCGGGGCTCCTTCCTGACATAATGTCCGTTACTCCCTGTCTTTCACAAAATTCCTTTGGGCACCATTTTACTGTCCCTATAATGCGGGACAAAATGAAAATCCTTTCGAAAATCCAGTATAACTGCTCGGCTTCTCAATGCAAAACTTTTTTAGGACAATATCTTGCAAAGTTTTTCTCGGCGGAAAGCTGGTTATTAAACATTCTGTTCAGTCAGCCACCGCTTCAGAACTTCGATTATGTAGTCAATATCACGCATAAATCAACTTTCGATGCTTGATATCGACTCCACTACAAAAAGCTCATAGTCTTTTTGATTAATCGATAAGACTATAAAGCTGAAGCCACCGATAACACTTGGAACTGCCTGAGCATAAGTTTCTGCCATCAGGCCGGAGCTCCGACCACAGTCATACAAAGCACACTTTCATCTGTGCCGTCAATACCCAAAATCGCATTTACGCGGTCATCGTATAACGCACCAACCTCACAACTGCCGAGATTGAGACTAACAGCCGCCAGTGCTAAATTCTCAGCGATATGCCCCGCATCAAGATAGATATACCTGTATGCCCGCTGGCCGTACTTCCATTTACAGCGTTCAAAAATAGCCGACCAGGCGAAAACCACCACGGCCGCCCCGCACATCCCTTGCCCTAAAGCCGCCGCTGCAATTTCCTGTCGAAACCCGCCCTGCTTTAATTGCTCAAGCTGATGAGCCTTGATGGAGTAATGATAAACGCCTGCATCCAGATTTCTCACGTCGTTGACAATCACATAGGTCTCAATCGGATAGAGGGC
Source organism: uncultured Pirellulales bacterium (assembly GCA_964559025.1). Lineage (GTDB taxonomy): Bacteria > Planctomycetota > Phycisphaerae > Sedimentisphaerales > Anaerobacaceae > NIOZ-UU13. The sequence goes on from CAZLIO010000041.1 coordinate 11,325, forward strand.
TCCTGCCGATGGTGCTGTACGATATTCATATCCATCCTCGATACGCTGGATACCGGTCGAGGCCCAAAGAAGATACGAAAGCTGGTCTTTGCTTATCGCTTTTTCCTGGAAGTCGCGAATGCTCTTTCTCTGCCTCAATGTTTGGTCCAGACTCATCGTTTGATTCGGCTCAAAAGACGGCAGCTTAATCTTTTGTGCTTCCGGATATTCCTTGTACAAAGCTGGCTTAGAATCCCAGACCAGCCTATGTCTTGGCATCCTGCTCGGCTCATACTTTGTTTCCTGCTGAAATTTATCACCTATACCGCTCATTTCTGCTCCTTTGTTTGTAACACTACCCCAGCACAATTGCTCAAAGACTCTTATCATCGCAGGGAAATATCGTAATTCAAGCCCTAATACAAATTTTTTAAGTTCCAGCTTTTTTCAAACATAGTGAAGGCTTGCCCATCGTTAAACAACAAAAACTATGACCCTGTAAAGCAGGCCAAAAAGGCTGGGAAATATTTGGCTGGAAACCTGAAAAGTGGTTTTTAGGAGAATTTATTAAAGGGGAATAAACCCATTTTTAATGTAGATTTGGGTGGTTTCTTAGATATGATGAATTTCCTACTTAGGAAATTAGTTCTAAATAAGAAAATATACTATTTCCAGTAAGTTCTGCCGTTTCCCCGGTGAAAAAAATCCTCTAAATGTTTGGTATAAACCTAAATTTTCATAAATTTTGTAAAAATTAATACAAAACACTTGACAAAGTTGTGCAGACAGTTAAACTATGAGTAATGTTTGGTAAATATCTAATATACACAGTTGAATTATTCACAATTTGATTCTATTGTTTTGCTTCGACTTCAGCGAACTTAATCGAGCCGAAAAACAAAACAATGGGGGGCAAAATGGCGGGGGCGGGGCGGATTGGCCTAATATAGCCCCTTAATGCTCGTATCAAGGCATGACCGACGGTCAACATTGTGTTGCATAGCGACTTCGCAAAGTAGTAGATGAAAAAAATTTACACAAATATCTCACAGAAAACGCTGGAAGCTAAAAATCAGTATCGAGACGAAATAGACCTTCTGCGCAGCAGGCTGAACCTTCTAAAAGGAAAAGACAAGGTCCTGATGACAATGTATCTGGAGAACGGCAATAGCTTTCGACAGATAGCCCGACTGACCGGCATTAGCGATACAAGTATTGCTCGAAGAATAAACGGATTGACAAAACGACTCTTAGACAGCCAATACATAATCTGCTTGCGGAACCGTGACAAATTTACCAGAGAACAGATGACTATCGCAAAGGACTATTTCCTGACAGGTATGTCAATGAGAGAAATCGCCATAAAACGGCGCTGGAGTTGTTATCACGTTCGAGAAACCATAATAAAAATAAAAAGCATCCTGAATAATTGTGGATAATCCAACACAAAATACGAGGTACGAGTTATGCCAACATACGGTGTTTCTAAAAGTTTCAACTGGCAGGGAAAAATTACCGAAAAGGTTGCCTTAGTCTGCAGGATGTTCGGGCTAACTGTGGACGGACTCACTAAAAGGCGTCTCAACCATAGCTGTCAATTGGAAATAAATGATGGTAACATCGTCTTTATCACAGGTCCATCGGGGGCCGGTAAAAGCGTTCTATTGGGCGAACTGGAAAAATCCATCCCCGCCCGGGACAGGATGAATCTTACCCGAATAAAACTGCCGAGCGACAAAACGCTAATCGATTGTATTGACGGCGACTTGCTGAGAAGCCTTAGAATGCTCAGCATCGCCGGGCTGAACGATTGTTTCTGTATTCTCAATCAGCCCTGCAATCTTAGCGAAGGTCAAAAGTACCGTTTTCGCCTGGCTATGGCACTGGCGGCAAGAAAGAAATTCATCTTCGCTGACGAATTCTGCTCTGAATTGGACCGCATTACTGCTGCGGTGATTTCATACAACGTCTACAAGTTCGCAAAGCGTACCGGAACGATATTTATTTTGGCCTCAAGCCACGATGACATACTGCTCGATTTATCGCCGGACGTTCTGGTCGTCAAGGAATTATCAGGACCAACAC
>CAZLIO010000042.1:0-13335 GCA_964559025.1 uncultured Pirellulales bacterium
TGAAATGCGTAAGGTAAATCTCTTCCAAATGAACTTCGCCATCGTCATGTATGTGTGTTGTTGCCTTTAATCTCGAAAAGGGGTCGAGATAAGATTGGAAATTCAGTTCGAGGCCTCGAATTTCAGCGTCTGTCCGTTTTCTGGTTTCATCCTGGTACCTGTTTTCACCCTGGTGCCGGTAGTGGCCGATAAAATCTCCGGAGACGCTGATTTCCGGATTAAGCTGCTGCAAACTAAGGCCGCCGAATTTATAGACAGTTTCTTCGGGTGCTTTCTGTTCTTTCTTTTCGCCTGCCGTGCTTTCGGCCAGCTCTCGCAGACGTGCCAGCTCATCCTCAGCTTTGGCCTCTTCAGTGACAGGTTGACTGAGTTTGCCGATTTCTTCTTTCAACGCGTTGATTTCAGTTTCGTGCTTTAGTTTCATTTCATTCATCTGCCGCTTCATCTCGAGAATCTGCTTTTTGAGTTCTGCAAGTTCAGGATTTTCAGTCTCGTTATTCCCGGCAAGAGCCATACGGGACGAACCTATGGCAGCGAGAAGGAAAAGCAGGCAGAATATCTTTTTTACCGGCATATTTATATCTCCTATTTATTAATGTTACGAATTAGCCAGAATATTTCGTGGGTTTCTGATTTCGAGTTGTGTTTAGTCCAGAAGCCTACGATGAATCCGGCGTTTCTAAAAATTAGGATTGCAGCCGAAGCAGAGTATTGTTGCTCTGACTCCTACCTTAAGAAATGATGATTGACGGCGGTGCTCGTTGGAAAATTGAACAGGCCCACTCATCATGATTTACAACCGTCAACTGTGGTAAGAATTGTGAAATAAGAGGACTTTCAGTGCTGACTAATATCGAACAATGATTGGTTTCGGTCGAATTAGAACCAGCCAAAAACTTGCAAGCCGGGCATGGGTTGTTACTGGATATAGCATCTGAGGCGCTCGGATGCACAATCCCAAACACGCAATTTTCACTGTGGAATAAATCGATTGAAGTGGTTATAATCAGATATACAGCAAGCAGAACAGCCGATGCTGTTCTATGCAACCTGAACTGTTTTTTTGAGTAGCCAGACATATTCTCTCATTTTCCCCATGAATCTTGCAATTACACACCACATCCTTAAAAACATTATTTTGCGGTTGGCCTAATATAGTTAGGCTTGCCTAACTTTGTCAAGAGTTTTTTTGAGATTTTTACGATAATCAAGGAATTTTCCCTTATATCATTTATCATTGTAGGTACCTCAATCTTGTGCGCCAACATATATTTTACCTCAGAAATAAATTTTTTCTCAGATGTTCTTAAAAATTTTCGATTGTTTTTCTTGATTTGGTAGCACATATTCGTTATTTTTATGCGCTGTAAGACGATTTACTATTTCGTGTTACCAACAAAGCAAAAAGACAATAGGAAGATTTTGTTATGCATATGGCTAATGAATTGTTGTCGGTTCCGGTTGCTGCCGGAACGATAGCAATAGCAGCGGCCGGCCTGGGTTTTATTTGCAGAAAAGTCAGGCAAGTCATCGCCACGGACAAACTTGCTTTGATGGGTATCTTAGGGGCGTTTGTTTTTGCAGCTCAAATGGTCAATTTCCAGCTTCCGGCGATGCCCGGGACAAGCGGACATATGGTTGGAGCAGTACTGTTGGCAATCATATTGGGTCCACACTTGGGTGCAATAGTCATATCGTCGGTGGTGATTATCCAGTGCCTTATTTTCCAGGACGGCGGCCTGTTAGCACTGGGATGTAACATTATCAATATGGGGCTTATACCGAGCTACCTCGGATACTTTCTATACAAGGTTGTTACGACAGGCCAATTCAGTAGTTTGAAGGCATACGTTGGAGCGATGTTGGCTTGTGTGCTTGCTATCGAAGCGGGCGCGATTCTTGTTCCGATACAGGCGGCGCTGTCCGGGGTATTGGCGGTTCCGTTTCAAACTTTTCTGATAACAATGATTGGCGTTCATTTCCTGGTCGGATCTGTCGAAGGCCTGATTACCGTGACGGTATTGGCATACCTGCAGCAGGTCAGACCCGATGTGGTTATGGATTCTCTGCCGGGTAAAGTCAGATTAAGCAGAAAAGCGGTGTTAGTAACGTTAGCAGTTCTTACTATTATTGTCGGTGCTGGATTGTCTTTGCTTGCTTCTGATTTTCCGGATGGTCTGGAGTGGAGCTATGCCGAAAGGCCGGACCAACCCGATTTCGAGGCCGCCGTATCCAATCAGGACTCGCGAATTACCGCGGTAGATGATTTCCAGTCCAAATATTCCCCGCTGCCGGACTACTCAGTCAGAGCGTCAAAATTAGGAGAAACCAACGGAGAGGAGGCGGAGTTATCAGCCGGCTGGACCAGCTTCGCCGGGGTGGTCGGCTCTGCCGTAACGATGGTTTTTATCTGGCTGGCAGCCTGGATTTTGAGAAAAAGGCAGCCATCGAAGGCGTAATTTGCTACAATAGTATAAATAGAATTTGCATACCCGCAGCGCCGGTATTTTGGGTTCTGCGGGTTTTGGTTTGTTGATTTTGGATGTTCTTACCAAATGCACCACGCACATATTGATAAATTTGCTTATCAGGATTCAGTTATACATCGGCTTGACAGCAGGATAAAGTTTATAGTTGTGCTTGTCTTTACCGCTGTGGTTATTTCCCTGCCGCGTACCTCGATTAGCATCTTGGCCTGCTACGCCATCTGGCCTTTTACAATTCTGGTATTGGGCGGGATTCCGCTAAGATTTGTTTTCAAACAGATACTGCTGGTCAGTCCGTTTGTTCTGGTGCTGGCTTTGAGCTGTCCGCTGTATGATAGAACACCTGTTACAGTCGCTTTTGGGCCTTTCTTCTGGCAGGGCTCGGTTGGCTGGATGCGATGCTTTACTATTCTCGGAAAGTTCGTTGTTACAATGTTGGCTCTGATAGGGCTGGTGTCCACGACCCGGTTTAACGATTTACTTACCGGCCTGCAAAAGTTGGGAGTGCCCAAACTACTGTTTATACAGCTTGGTTTTTTATACCGCTATATATTTGTTCTTATCGACAGGGCCCATCATATATTGCAAGCAAGGGCAGGGAGAAAGCTTAAGAATCTCGGGTTTAAGAGGGAGCTGAGAACCGCATCCTCTATGGTCGGCTCTCTGTTTATCCGCAGTATCGACACGGCTGAGCACATAAACATTGCAATGCAGGGGCGGGGTTTTGATGGAAGATGGCGCAGCATTTCAAAGTTGCAAATTCGCCGTACTGATTTACTCTTTGCCGCGATAGCTACATCGTTTATTTTGGGACTGTATATTTTTGTAAGACCAATTTTACAATAAAAACTTTGCTTTGTTAGAATTGAGTTTTTTAGCGATGTAAAATCGCAATATATCGTTGACATTTCTGGATTCCTGCTCCTTCGACCCTGCTCAGGACAGGTTTCGCAGGAATGACAGGTCATAGATTTAATCGTGAAAACAAAATTATGCCAAAGGCAATTGAGATAGAAAATTTTTCGTACGGATATCCCGATGGTACGTCCGCCCTTAGTAACATAACTCTGAGTGTCGAACACGGGCAAAAAGTTGTTCTGATAGGTCCGAATGGTGCGGGTAAATCGACATTGCTTCTTGTAATGGCAGGCTTTGTAAAAGGGGCAGGTAAAGTGCTTGTTGATGGTTTGGAAATCAACAGGAAAAACTTAAAAAAGATTCGCACCTGCCTCGGCTCCTGCTTAGAGAATCCCGACGACCAGTTATTTATGCCTACTTTGTTCGATGATGTAGCCTTCGGCCCGCTGAATATGGGACTGGAAACCGAACAGGTGAAAAAACGGGTTGCCGATGCGCTGCGAACTGTGGGCCTGGCTGAAATGGCCGACAAAGCTCCCCACCATCTCTCAGCCGGTCAAAAACGAGCCGCTGCAATAGCAACTATACTTTCTATGGCACCGAAGATAATTACACTCGACGAGCCTGACGGTAGTTTGGATCCGAGAAACCGTAACAATCTTATCAAGCTGCTTGGGAGCCTGTCTCAGACGCTGATAATAGCGACATGTAATATGAATTTTGCGGCGGCACTTGCCGAGAAGGTCGTCCTGCTCGACAGGGGTCATATTATTGCCGACGGCGAGGCTAAAAGGATAATGTCGGATTCAAAACTGATGAATGAGCACGGTCTGGAAGTGCCAACGGTGAGTAGTTAATCGGTGAGTTGTGGCATTTAGTGTTTAGCCGATATCAGCAATAAAGCCGGAGATTTTCACGTCGACTTTCGGCTCAAGCCCAAAAACAAACATTAGCAAACCAGAGAAACCATGCCGGGAAAATAGGCAACAGGTCTGCCTGCAGAAAAGGTTTAACACCAATTGCATTTAATTACCGCGCTCCTTGCTTTTAGCACAAAAAAGTGGCAGCCTCAAGCGCAGCTTGGGGATGGCTCGCTGCTCTTTATATAAAGCGCAGTTTTTAATTACAATTGGTTTAAAATTGCTTGCAGTGTATCTGAACAGCTCTTAAAATTGCGTTTTCCAAACCGGTAAAATAGGGGAACAAAATGTTAGCCAGACTGCATAGCGTTACACTTGAAGGGATTGAAGGGATAATCTGCGAGGTCGAGGTTGACGTTGCGCGGGGCGGTTTTGAGAAGTCTGTTATCGTAGGGCTGCCGGATGCTGCGGTGAAGGAAAGTATCGAGAGGGTCAAAAGCGCAATTGTTAACAGCGGCTATAAGCATCCCAAAACCCAATCGTTAATAAACTTAGCGCCGGCCGATGTGAAAAAGGCAGGCCCTGCCTTCGATTTGCCCATTGCCCTTGGTATGCTCATTGGCCAGGGGGCCACGGTCAGCTCTGATCTTAATGAGACCATTATCGTGGGCGAATTAGCTCTGGACGGCAGGGTCAGGTCGGTCAACGGGGTATTGAATATGGCGATGACCGCCGCGTCAAACGGCTTTAGCCGAATGATAGTCCCTTTGGATAACGCCAGAGAAGCTGCGGTAGTTGCCGATATTGATGTTTTTGCTGTCGGCTCGCTGGCCCAGACGGCAGGTTTTCTTTCGGGGCAGCTGCCGTTGGAAACAACCACGGTTGACGTTGATGAGCTGTTCAACGTGGCGTCAAATTACGAAGTTGATTTTGCCGATGTTAAGGGGCAGGAAAACGTCAAGCGGGCAGTGACGGTTGCGGCAGCCGGTGGACATAACATAATGATGATAGGCCCGCCCGGAGCAGGCAAGACGATGCTGGCGCAAAGATTGGCGACGATTTTGCCGCCTTTGAGTCTGGAAGAATCGCTCGAGACGACCTGTGTGTATTCCTCGGTAGGGCTGTTGGGTAAAAACAAGGCGTTGTTAGCTACCCGTCCTGTGCGAATGCCGCACCACTCAGCGAGCGGGCCGGCCCTGATCGGCGGCGGCACGACACCCCGGCCGGGGGAATTGTCTCTGGCCCATTTCGGGATATTGTTTCTGGATGAATTTGTCGAGTTTCCCCGGCACGTTCTTGAGATGATTCGTCAGCCATTGGAGGATGGTTTTGTCATTGTCTCACGTGCGAAAAAGACCATCAGGTTCCCTGCTCAATTTATGCTTGTAGCGGCGATGAATCCCTGTCCGTGCGGTTATTTCGGCAGTGACGTGAGGATATGCAAGTGCACGCCGGGGCAGATAGGGCGGTATCTGTCAAAAGTGTCCGGCCCGTTGGTGGACAGGATTGATATTCATATTGAGGTTCCTGCGATAAGTTTCAGGAAGCTTCGCTCAAAATCAAGCCAGCTCGACTCGGCTGCGATGAGGCAGGATGTTGTCAGGGCGGGGGGCATTCAAGCAAAGCGGTTCGGCGACAGCAAGGTTATGATAAACGCAAGGATGAGTCATAAACAGGTGGAGAAGTTCTGCAAGCTCGATTCGGCGAGCGAATTTATCCTGAAACAGGCGATGGTGGAATTCGGGCTGAGCGCCCGTGCTCACGATAAGATTTGCAAAGTGGCCCGGACAATAGCCGATTTAGCCGGTACCGAGAACATCCAGCCCGAACACATTGCAGAGGCTGTCAGTTATCGAAGATTGGACCGAAAATTATAACAAGACTTTTGCAAAATCGAGGTTAGGCATACTTCAGTTATAAGTACGTTCAGTAGAGACAAAGAATATAATTCTCACCTTTTTTCGACGGTTTTTATTGTTGATTCCCCTGAGAATACAGAAACATTAGTTTTTATAGGCCGATGGTTTGTCATTCTGAACGAAAGAAGCTTGCCCTGAGCGTGGCCGAAGGGTGAAGAATCTCTTCATGCACTGGTCCAGATTTATCGGGATTATTCTCATTTGTTGGCCAGATGCTTCCCCTTCGACTTCGCTCAGGGCTAAAGGCTTTATTTGCTCAGCATGACAGAAAAAACCGGTCAGTTTGAGTAATAAAGTTTCTTTTATTTTTCTTTCTTAACCCGGCCGAACCTTATGCCGATAAAACATCTGAAAGTTTCGTTTAAGGTTGTCGATGCTCGTATCGATGCTTGTTGTGGAAACTCGAAGCTTGTTTTTTGTCGGGTTTCCAGCCTCTGGTTTCCAGTTTCGATACCAGCTTCGACAACGCCAAACCAGCGCTGTAAAGCAAATAAAGTTTCTTTGACAAAAGGAGATTAAGATGGGGATTCAAGATTGGTCTGAAGATATTATTCTCGTGGACTTGCCCCAGGAGCCGGAGATGGGAGATGAGCTCAAAACGGTTACCGAGATAGTGCGTGACAGAGGTAACTGTGACGCGGTAATAGACTTTTCGAACGTGGATATTGTAACATCCTCCAGCCTTTCGAAGCTTCTGAAATTGCGTAAGCTGTTAGCCGATTGCAGCCATCAGCTTGTTTTCTGCAACGTTGCGGCGGCAACCAGAGGCATCTTTACGGTAACCGGCCTCGACGGGATTTTTGAGTTTGCCGACGATAAGTTTGTGGCCCTGGCAGGTTTGCAGATGGAAGTTAGCAAGTAAGCCTTTAGTGAGTGGTGAGTAGTGAGTGGTGAGTAGTGAGTGGTGAGTATCCAATTAACCACTCGCCCATTAACCGTCAGTGGTGAAATTTACTCCGCCAAAAGAATGCGGATCTACGATATTTACTATTTACTATTTATTAATTACTATTTACCATCTACCAGATGGATTTTTTCTGTTGAGCCGGCTACGAAGATCGCTGTTTATAGCGGTGTTCGTAATCTGCTCGCAGGGTTCCTATAGAAGCAGGACGTAATGAAAATGGATAAAGAAACTCTGCAGCAAATCGAGCAGGCGATAGGTTACGAATTTTCCGACAAGAATCTTTTGGCCAGAGCATTTACTCATTCCTCTGCAGTCGATAATCGTCTTTTAAGTAACGAAAGGCTGGAGTTTCTCGGAGACGCAGTTTTAGCAGTAGTTATCTGTCAAACACTCTTCGAGAGGTTTTCAGGTTATCTCGAGGGTGACTTAACGAAGATTAAAAGTATGCTTGTCTCTCGGGGGACGTGCGCCCGGATTTCGAGGCAGCTGGGGCTGCAAAAATTTTTAAAAGTCGGTAAGGGCATGATTTCCAGCCGGGCTTTGTCAGGCTCTCTTGCCGCCGGTGTGCTGGAAACCATTATCGCCGCAATTTATATTGATGGAGGATTTGACACGGCCCAGAGTTTTATCCTGAGAATTTTTAGTTCGTTAATTGAGCGAGCCGATGCAGAACAAGCTCAGGGCAACTACAAGTCGTTACTGCAACAGTACTCCCAGGAGCAGTCTAATGTTACGCCCATCTATGTGCTGCTTGATGAAAAAGGCCCCGACCATAATAAATGTTTTGAGCTGGAAGTGGTTATCGCTGACCGTCATTTCCCAAGCGCCTGGGGGACAAACAAAAAAGAAGCGGAGCAAAAAGCCGCCTTCAATGCTCTTGTCGAGTTAGGTGTGCTGGAGAAGGTCTCTGTAGAGGACGGCGAATAAATCGTATCTCGCCGCTCGTATCTCGTATTTTGTATCTCGTATTTTGTATTTCGATGCGAGATGTTTTTTCCGTCAGTTACTCTGTAATCAGCCAGGCCAAGGCGCACAGGGCCAATGCAGTTATGAACATAAAAACAACAATTGAACCGGATAGAAGCACAGCTTCCTTGAGGAAATTGGCTGATTTTATTTCGGGCAGCTTCGTAGCTTTATAGACGATGGCTATGGCCGCTACTAATGGCAGCAGCCACAGAACAGATTGCGGATTTGAGCTGATTTTTTCCGGCGTTGTAAAAGTCGCCATTACAAGAGCAGGCATTATCGACATATCAGTCTCCAGCGGTTTCTGTTTTTTGCAGATGAGCCAAATAAACGGCGTTTACAATACACAAAAGGTTTAGCAAACCTGCGATGCTGGTGTATATCTGTCCTATTTCGCTCGGTCTGCCAAAGACAGGATAGTCAGCGGTTGTGGCCAAGTGCCCCAAGACTGCTACCATCGGAGAATTCATAATTTGCGCCACATACCAGGGCTTCGCTCCGACGGGGTTAATAACTCCAATTGAGCCGATATATAACCCTACGCAGAAGGTAAAGACAATAGTTGTGAATATAATGAGCGCACGTTTTCTTTCCTTTAGCAGCAGATGTCCGGCGCCCGGGACGAGCCAGGCCAGCAGTCCCACAGTCAGCAGAAACAGGGTGTGGTTTTCTTTCGAACGCGCTGTTGTCACAATGTTGCCTCCGATTCTGTGTGTGCATTGGCATCCGCGGGTTCTTCACCGACCCTGGCCGGCCCCGCCGTGTTGCCGGCGGGGGCAGACCTGAAGCTCATCCGTTTTAATATGTTTTCGGGATTAAAGTAGACCGCCGCCAGGCTCTCGGATTGAGTATAATCTTCCCTTTGGATTTGCATCGCTTTGGTTTTTTCATACTCCTGGAGTGTAATGCGCTTAACTGAGATATTTTTTATGCAATAGAAGCTCATATCCGGCTTGAACTCTATAACCAGAGGGACGGTATCAACCGTGTTACTGTCCTGCGGTATAAGCGAATAAAGCAGTTCTACGAAACGGCGATGGTTTTTTCGCTGGTTCAAGAAGAACTGTGCCGCCGGATTTCCTGCAGTTTGGGCAGTTAGAGTCTGTAAAGTCGCCTTTGATATTCTTCTCAGGCCTGTAAGATTTTGCAGCTTGAAGGGTTCGCTAACACTTTTTTCCTCATTTGAAATCTCAGATGCGTTAGGGTCGTTTGGGTCCTGGCTGGTTTGTTTTCCGTAGAGTTCGTTAAATTTATCAATTGCGGTGTCCCAGCCGTCCTTTGCCGCCAGGCCAATGAACTCTTCGGCTTTGCTTTTTGTGATGTCCCTTGCAGCAAGTTTCTTTAAGTCTTCAGTGACTTTTTCTTTTACCGAATAAAGATTTTCAGCTTCATCTTGCCCTTTAGCTCCGCTCTGGGCCGAAGGCTGGTTTGGGTCGAATTCAAGCGAGCTTGTGCTAAAGGTTTGGTCTATGCTTTGGGGTTCGGCGGCTTTTATAGTTTTAATCACCCGTATAATGGCCATTATTTGTCCGGAGGAGTCCAGGAGTCCGAACCTGGCTGAGCCCAACAGGTCTTTAAGGGGCCCGATATTTTCATACATTCTGGGCTTTCGCACATCAAACGGTCCAAGCTCGCTGGCGGCTAAATCACCGACGGCAAAGACAATCTGAGCCAATGAGACCGGACTTTGCCCTTGGCCCTCTAAATACAGCCTTGCAAGATATTCATCGATTTGCATATCGATTGGGCTAAGCAGTCCCGTCCGGCCTGCATATAGCTTACAATTGTGCTTTTCGCTTAATTGCTCGGCGGTGGTTTTATAATCGCCGGCTTTTTCCTTAAACTGCTCATCAGTCAGAGTAGCAGGCTCTATATCCGTATCTTCCAGGCCGGCTTCGGTAATTGTTTTAGCCTCCTGCATAATTCTATTTGCGGTGGAATTAATTTTGTCATTGACAAGCCGGTCCGAAATCATATCTGAAACCTCGGCATAGCTTTTAATTCGCTGGTTCATCGGCGAGTTCGGGTCGTTCGGGTCAGATGGAACCTGCTCAGTGAATAACTGTTCTCTGTTTCTGTTGTAATAATCTTCCTTCTGCTGGTTAGTGGGCGGTTCTACCAGCGTACGAACATCGTCGAGCCTGACGATTAGGTATTCAAGCTGCACCCTGTCCGGCAGCTTATATCCGAAGCCATAGGGATTTTCCTCGCTTACGGTGGAAGGCAAGAATTTCTTGTATTTGTTAAAATGCTCGAGCATTTCTTCATTACTTATCTGAGCCTGGTCATCGGCGAATACGGTGGGGTTGAATTCTACCAATTCAGCGTCAATGCTTTCGGCGCTCGTGGCAACAGCCTGGGCTATCTGTGAGCTTGTAACATCTTCGTTTGAGCAAATCATCTGGGCGTACTGCATTATAGCTAACAATTCGCTAAATATTGCCAGGGACTCCTGCTCCGGGAGGCCGTATCGCTCTCGTAGAACACCAATTAGCTGCGAATATGTCTGGCCGTTGAACAACTGTGGTATTACTTGTCCGAGCAATTCGCCGGCCTGCTCGTTTGGCACCCTGATACCAGCGAGCTGTGCTTCGTTTTTAAGCAACAGCCAGTATATATTGGACGGCACCGAGCGTCGATACATATCGTTGATTTGTTTGTCGCTGATTCTGTACCGGTTCTTTCTAATCGTCTGCCTTATATGATTTATAAGTGCCGGCGAAGTTTGCTGCTCAGCAAACAGCAGCTCACCCAGGAGAATTCCACGTAAGTCCTGGTTCCTTAGCAGGACATCGGCGGCCAGGCTTCTGAGGACATCCAGGTCCCGTCGTGCCAGGGATAAGTCGTTGTTTGTTATTTTCTTGTTGTCCCCAAAGTAGGCTATTGTCTTGTGCCGGCCTGCTGCTCTTTGGCTGAGCTGCTGGAGCAAAGTGCCGCCGCCGATAAAGCCGAACATTATGACGATGACAACAACAGCCATCACTTTTTTGTTATATTTTCGAAACCACCTGACTAAATTCATATATTTACTCCATAACTGGTTAAATGGTGATTGGCTAATTGGTGATTGGTTAATCGGTTAATTAGCTGCTCATCAATCATCAATCACCACTCACCAATTACTACTCAATAATTAATAATCCCGTGAGTTTAGCAAATCACCCAGACATTGCAAGAAAAATAGTACCCGCCCAAGCCCGCAGCGGGGCAGTAACTTATGCAAATAGTTTGCACTTTTCTGCTGATGCTTTTATGATAGAAAGGCAGATGTTAGACGAACAAAAGAAATCTTGGCCAAGCAAATCGGCACAGGCCTATGCTGAGGCGTGTAGTTGTCTGCCGGGCGGTGTGAATTCGCCGGTTCGGGCGTTCGGCGGGGTGGATGTGGATCCTCTTTTCATTGAAAGTGCAAAGGGTTCAAAAATCCGCGATATTGACGGCAATGAATACATCGACTACGTAAGCTCGTGGGGCCCTATGATACTCGGACACGCCCATCCGAAGGTATTGAAGGCTATCGCCGCCGCAGCACGCAAGGGCACGTCATTCGGGGCCCCGACATTGGCTGAGACCACCTTGGCTAAGAAAATAATTGCCGCCTTCGATTCGATTGAGAAGGTCCGGCTGGTAAGCAGCGGTACCGAGGCGGTAATGAGTGCTATCCGGCTTGCCCGGGGGTACACCAAAAAGGATTTAATAATCAAGATGGTCGGCTGTTATCACGGGCACAGCGATTCGCTGCTGGTTGCTGCCGGTTCCGGCCTTGCCGAGGGTGCCATCGCATCCAGTCCAGGCGTACCTGATGCGATTGCGAAGCTGACCGTCATAATTGACTATAATGATATTGAGGCGGTAACAAAAGCATTCCAGGTGTACAAGGGTAAAATCGCGGCGGTTCTGGTTGAGCCTGTCGCTGCAAATATGGGTGTAGTGCCGCCGATGGATGGGTACCTGCAGACGCTTCGGAACTTATGCGACCAGAATGACTCGCTTTTGATATTTGATGAGGTGATAACCGGCTTTCGCTTGGCCCTCGGTGGAGCACAGGCACTCTTTGGTATAAAAGCAGATATTACCTGTTTAGGTAAAATCATAGGAGGTGGACTGCCTGTGGGGGCTTTTGGCGGTCGAGCTGATATTATGGACATGCTCGCTCCGCTCGGGCCGGTCTACCAGGCTGGGACACTCAGTGGTAATCCACTTGCTACAGCAGCAGCAAATGCTACACTGGATATACTCTGTGAGGCGGACTCGTATGAGAGACTCGAGTCTTCAGCAGCTCTTTTAGAAGCCGGACTGGCTGATGCCGCTAAAGATGCCGGTATTGCCGTTACAATTAATCGCCTCGGCTCAATTATGAGCTGTTTCTTCACTGATACCCCCCTGCCTTCTGGCGAAAGCAAGAAGGGGGGCAAGCAAATACGAAACTTTACAGATGTCCAGTCAACCGATATAAAACGATTCAAGAAATTCTTTGCCCTGATGTTGGAGCAGGGGATTTATCTTGCACCCAGCGCTTATGAGGCGATGTTTGTTTCGTTAGCCCACAGCAAAGCGGACATTGAGAAGACTATTGAAGCAGCAAAAAATAGTTTCCAAAAGATAAAAATAAAAAATGAGAAATAACCCCGCACCAATTGCCAGGGAGAGAAAAATCGACCTTTTCAACGGGTTCCGGTATCCGGCTCGAAATCAATTGGTGCCGGGCAAAAAAATTTCTTGCACATACAGCAAAAGTAGAACATAATAGTTCAAGAAGGGTTGCTGGATGCTCACGGGAATGGTGAGTAGTTAAATTTTGAGTGGTGAGTAGTTAATTGACCCATTAACCAATCACCTGTTAACCCAATTTAGGAGATTTAAAAATGAACGAGAACCAGGCCGGCCCAAGCAGTTTATTGGATACTACCGATTGTCTTGAAGCGATTGGGGTGTTCAGGGGATGGAAAAACTTTTTCTTTATCATTGTAGTTTTGTGTCTTCTGCTGTTACAGGTAAGCTTTTGGGTTGTAAATACCGGCTACATTCCCGCAAAGGAGTATCCCGGCAACGAGGCTGTTGCTGTGGGTGGGGGCTTGAGTGAGGATGTTGGCGAGGCTGCAAAAAAAGTGGCTGCCGAGCAAAGTGAGCCGGCCGAAGCAGAAATGGAGGATTCTTTGTTTGGAATAACCTTCAAACATTTAGCGATGGGTATCCGGGTTGTTAATGCCATACTGGTATTAGCGGGGCTGCTTTACTGTCTGACAATACTTTTGTCTTTGAAGATTTCGCTGGTAGGCAGGCTCGGGGGAATGAACCATATCAGCAGAGCGTTTTTCCTCTCGCTGATTATGCTT
>CAZLIO010000043.1:0-13175 GCA_964559025.1 uncultured Pirellulales bacterium
GATGGAATTCAGGTTAGTACCAACCTGGCGCTTAACTGGATACGGTATCTTACCGGCGACCCTCATACTTCGTTACGTTCGGTTCTAAGTGCCACTGTAGCCGTTCCTTTACTGGGCGCCGGTGCCGGCAGGACGGCCAGAGAGGCACTGACCCAGGCCGAGCGAGACGTTTTATATGACATACGAACATTCAACCGCTATCGTAAGACTTTTGTAGTTGGTATTATAAGTGAATACTATCGCGTTTTGCAGCAAAAGAACTCAGTATCCATCGCCGAAGCAAGCTATAAAAGACTGATTGACTCAACAAACCAGTTGAAAATGGAGGTTGAAGTCGGCCAAAGGGCCCCATCCGATGCGGATGAGGCCAAGCAGAAACTGCTTAGTGCAGAAAACAACCTTGTGACAACCCAACAAAGATATGAACAGCTTCTTGACAGTTTCAAAATAAGGTTGTCTTTACCGACCGATGCCAACATCGTGTTGGACCAGAATGAGCTGACAGCGCTGGAAGAAATCGGCGTAAGCCGGCCTGAATATACGGAAGCCGAAGCGATTGAGATGGCGTTGGCCCGGCGTCTGGACCTGGCTAACACTAAGGACGAACTTAACGATGCGGCAAGACAGCTTGCATTGGCCGCTGACGGTCTTGGCATTCAGTTAAATCTGACTGGTGGTGCCGACAATATAGAGTCACCTACGGGATCCGACTTTAGCAGGTTACTGTTTCATCAGGGCGATTACTCGGTAGGTCTTGGAGCCGACTTACCATTCGATAGAAAAAGAAAACGCAATAATTACATGAGTAAATTTATATCATTCCAGCGGAGACAGCGCGGATATGATAATGAATCTGAGAATGTCAAATTGGACGTGCGTCAGGCTTATCGTGACCTCGCCGAGACCGGAGAAACTTACCGGATTCAAAAAATCGGCTTGGAATTGGCTGAAAGGCGCGTCGAAGAGCAGAAATTGCTGTTAGAATACGGTCGAGGCACAATTCGACTTTTACTTGAAACAAATGACGCCTTGGTTTTAGCTCAAAATGACCTTACGGGAGCTTTAGTCAATCATACGGTTGCCAAAATGAGCTTCTTTCGTGATGTTGGTATTTTGCAGGTTAAACCGGATGGTATGTGGGAGCAAAGAGTACAATGAAAAATTACAAAGACAAACAAAATCAAAACGCATCGGGAAATCAAAATCAGCGTGTTAAGAAACGCATAAAGCGGCGGTGGATGATTCTGCTGCTTATTGCAGTGGCAGTGCTGGTCACCGGATTAGTGGCGGCAGCGATAAAAAGGGATGCAGGCATAGAGGCTTCGAGCGGGGGAACCTTCACCGCGCGCCGGGATAATTTGATCATCACCGTTACCGAAGGCGGCAGTATCAGGGCCCATAAATCAATAGAATACAAATGTAAGGTCCAAAGAGGAAGGGAGACGGGAGATTTAACAATACTCACGGTCGTCCCTGCAGGCTATTATGTGACTCAAGAAGATGTAGATAGCAACATGGTACTTGTACAATTGGATGCTTCGGGTTTAGAAGAGCGATTGATACAGGAGGATATGGAACTTTCCGGTGACAAGGAAAACGTTACCTCGGCAACAGAGGCGCATGAAATTCAGGAAATACAAAATGAAAGTGATATTGCGGACGCTCAATTGAGAGTAAGGTTTGCCCTGCTGGACCTTCAGAAATATTTGGGTGCAGATATAGCAAACAGGCTGATAAAGGATGTAAACGAAGTTTTAGACCTTAAGCAAAACGACGTAAGCAAGGTGAGCGACATGCCGGTTAAGGGTGAAAATGGAGTCATTAACCTGATGAGTAGTGGCTTAGACAGGACCAACGATAAGCCGATTAATGACGTCAACGAAACATTCAGACTGACCGAAATTGTAGCACCATTTATTGAGGAGGTAAGGAATGACCCGAATTTGTTAGATGGTTCGGCTGCCGGTGAGGAATTGAAAAAATTGCAAGATGACATTACTATGGCCGAGGGTAACTTACAAAACGCATTAGACACATTAGCTGGGACCGAGAAACTTCATGATGCAAATTACGTTTCCGACCTTGACCTTCAAAGAGACCGGTTGAATGTGGTAAATCGTACTTTTTCGAAAGAAAGTGCCGCGGTGTCTCTGGATTTGTTTAAGGAATACGATTTTCCGAAAAATGCCGAGCAAAACCTCAGTGACTACGTTGAGGCCGGTCGCCAACTGCAGCGGGTTTTTGCCCAGTGCCGTTCAAGGCTGGCCCAGGCCCAGGTAAAATTAAGTACGGCCCAGGAACAGCTTTATTGGCAAGAAAAGAGGGTCAAAGAAATAAAGCAGAATATCGAGTATTGTACAATTAAAGCACAGGCTCCGGGGCTGGTAGTATATGGTACCGGTGGCAGCGACGACATGTTTAGGGCTATGCGATATAGGGGGGGAGGCAGCAGCGGAGTTATTGCTGAAGGCGAATCAGTTTCTGAGGGGCAGACGATTTTATCAATGCCTGATACTGCGGCAATGGTTGCTGAAATCGGTGTCCACGAGACAGAGGTTGACAAGGTACAAACGGCTCAGCTTGCAACGATAGTAATGGATGCTTTCCCTGACAGAGTATTGGAGGGCGAAGTGCTTGAGGTGGCGCCACTGCCGGACCAGCAGCGCGGCTTTATGAATCCCGACCTTAAGGTTTACAAAACCCTGGTTAGTATAGATGGTACCCATGATTTTCTGAGAAGTCGAATGTCATGTAAGGTACAAATTCTCGTCAGGCAGTTAGAGGACTCAATAATTGTGCCTATTCAGGTAGTTTCAAATCGAGCCAACAGAAAAGTTTGTTACGTTAAGACCTCGCAGGGTCCTCAAGAGCGTGTAGTGACAACGGGGCTTTTTAATGATACATTTGTTGAAATTATTGAAGGTTTGGAGGAAGGCGAGGAGGTGATGCTCAATCCTCCGCTTTTCAGTGAATTTGGCAGTCCAGCCTCATTCCAACAACAACAACCAATACCACAGAGGAGAACAAGGCCGGACGCGAATGATACGGAAACTCAAGGACAGCCTGACGGTCAGACACGAGGCAGAAGAGCCGGACGGTCTGGGGATGGGCAAGGCACGCGCAGGGGCAGACCATCTGAGGGTGGAGAAAGACCGCAGGGTGAAATACCCTCACAGGGTGTGGGATCACCGGAGGGTGGAGAAAGACCACAGGGTGGAGAAAGACCGCAGGGCAGACAGTTTCAGCTAACAAATGAAATGATTAATCGGATAATGGCGCGTCTGACAGAGTCCGAGCCGGAAAAGGCCAAAGAGCTGGAACAACTGCGTAAGAGTGACCCGGAAAAGTTCAAAGCGGAGCTTATGAAGAGTATGCAGAGTATGCGTAGTAGAATGAAACAAGGCGGAAGTGGAACGAGGCAAAGACAAGGCGGTGCAGGAAGTGGACCAAACCCTTGATATAAAAAGTGATACTCCGATATTAATGATGCAGCAGTTGTGCAAGAATTACCAGCTTGGGACAGTGGAGCTGCGGGTATTGCGCGAAATTGACCTGACCATCACCAGCGGTGAATACGTGGCTATCATGGGGCCCAGCGGTTCAGGCAAATCCACGCTGCTTAATATGATCGGCTGCCTCGATCGTCCCACGAGCGGTGGCTACTTTCTTGGTGGCCAGAATGTTTCCGAGCTTGACGATGACCAGCTATCCTTAATACGTGGTGCGCGTATTGGTTTCGTGTTTCAGTCATTCAATCTGATTAACCAGCTCAATGTCATAGAGAACATAGAGGTTCCGATGTATTACCAGGGCTATACCGAGGAGGAAAGCCTCGAACGTGCGAAGGAGTTAGCTGAAATGGTGGGCCTCGGTGACAGATTTGAGCATCGGCCTTCAGAACTAAGCGGTGGTCAGCAGCAGCGAGTGGCAATTGCCAGGTCATTAGCAAACGACCCTCTGATTATTTTGGCCGATGAGCCGACGGGAAATCTTGATTCGGAAAGTGGTTATGAGATTCTGGAAATTCTTCACGATTTGCATGAACAGGGTAAGACCCTGATAGCCGTCACCCACGATGAGGGTATAGCATCCGGTGCCGAAAGAGTAATACGCCTCTTAGACGGGCGCATAAAAAAGCAGGAATATAATAAGCAGTAGATACATTATGTTTTTATTTCGTTTTAAACGCACTGTTAAGCTGGGTATAAAGAGCCTGTGGATGCACAAGCTGCGTTCGACTCTGACCGCATTAGGAATTATCTTTGGCGTATCTTCGGTTATTGCTATGCTTGCCATAGGTGAAGGGGCCAGTCGGGATGCACAGGAAAAGATTGCCCAGCTTGGCAGCCACAATATTATTATAAAAACAGTGGATCCTCCTGAAGACCAATCGTCCGGCGGTCAACAGCAAACCATGAAAGAATACGGTTTGACCTATGCCGATGCCGAGCGTTTCCGCAATGGCATACCCGACGTCCAGGTTATAGTACCGAATCGCCGTCTCTCCCAGCAAGCACAGTATCGCACTCGCAGGGTGTCTATAGAAGTAGTCGGTACAGTGCCGTGGTTTCCTGAGATATCGAGCACCCGGTTAAGATTCGGGCGGTTTCTCAGCAGCACAGATATGCACTACAAACGGGGTATTTGTGTTGTTGATGAGAAGCTGGTCAGAGAACTGTTTGCCTTTGACGACCCATTAGGCCAGGATGTTAAAATAGCCAGTGATTACTATCGAGTAGTAGGCGTTGTTACCGAACAGGCCAGTACCAAAGGGGGAAATAATCTTGAAGAAAAAGATGCCACAGGTGCAAAGAAAGCCGGTGCGAACTTAGGCTGTATTTATATTCCACTGAACACAGTACGGAACCGTTTTGGTGAGATGTCAATGCAGATTAGCTCAGGCAGCCGCAGTTTTGAAAAAGTTGAGCTGCAGGAAATAATCGTCAAAGTCAGGGAGATCGACCTGGTCATGGGGACACGCCAGAGCGTCCAAACGCTTATGAGTCGATTCCACAAGAAAAGCGACTATGAAATAACTGTTCCCCTGGAGCTAATGAGGCAGGCGAGGGAATTTCAGCGTATTTTCACTATCGTTCTCGGTTCAATCGCTGCGATTTCACTTTTAGTCGGCGGTATTGGAATTATGAATATTATGTTAGCCACCGTGAGTGAACGGACGCGAGAGATAGGTATTCGACGGGCCCTCGGAGCCAAGAAGCGTGATATTATCTTCCAATTCCTCTCAGAAACGTTAATTTTGACGTTGTCCGGAGGTGCTCTTGGAATTATTTTAGGGTCTCTAATACCATTTTTTGTAACCCATTTTGGGCAGATGCGCACGGTAATTACGACCGGTTCATTAGTGCTGGCTTTTGGAATCAGTGCCGGGGTTGGGATAATATTTGGCTTGTATCCGGCCTATCGTGCAGCCAATATGGACCCAATTGAATCGCTGCGACACGAATAAGCCTTTGTAGGGGCAACCCGATGTGGTTGCCCTGTGCAGGCACATAGGCCTGTCCCTCCTAATGAGTAACTGCATCAGCAACAAGCGGAGCCATAGAGCTTTGGTCGAGCTGCTTTTGTGACTTCAGCAAATCCTCCGTCGTGAGCTGAGCTACCCCCAGCTGGCTGCGAACTTTCTTGACCCATGCGACCATACCCTTAACGGTTCTGCGTTCATAATCATATCCAGATGAATCGACCAGAATTTCGATTGCTTTGTCAAGAGACCGTGCATTATGGTAAGGTCGTTTTGAGGTAAGAGCATCGAATGTATCAGCTACAGCCATAATGCGGGCACCGACCGGTATTGAAGTATAAGATAGTCCGTCCGGATAGCCTTGACCGTTCCATTTTTCGTGATGGTGTCGAACGATAGCTATCTCCTGTTCCAGAAAAGTCATTTTATCGAGGATTCGGACGGCTACAAGTGGATGCTGCTCAATGATGGTGCGTTCACGAGGTGTTAGCTCACCAGTCTTTGATAAAATTGCATCGGGTATTCCAATCTTTCCGATATCGTGAATCATTGCAGCCCGGCGAATGACCTCTAATTGTTTCGGAGCGATTTTCATTGTCGTGGCAATGCCGACGGCGTAGTGCATTACGTTTTCGGAATG
This sequence comes from uncultured Pirellulales bacterium, assembly GCA_964559025.1. Classification (GTDB taxonomy): domain Bacteria; phylum Planctomycetota; class Phycisphaerae; order Sedimentisphaerales; family Anaerobacaceae; genus NIOZ-UU13. Next base: position 6,123 of record CAZLIO010000043.1, read on the forward strand.
TTTCTTTGTATAAGAGTCTTTCGCTTCAAGTGCCTGGACCAATCCCCAGATGCTTTGAATAAAGACCTTCTCCGCCTGCACCGACAGGCCGGCAATACGTCTTTGGAGCTTTTTAATCTTCTCGGTCTCGATGTCGTTATCGTTTATAGCCTTTGACATAGTTTTGTCCCAGACTTTAACACAGTTCCGTCCGGCACTTTTGGCTTCGTACAAAGCCAGGTCAGCTCTGCGAATCAGCTCTCTGGGAGCATCAGCGGCCTCGGACAGGTTTTGTGCTATCCCACAGCTGATTGTCATCGGGAGGTTTTCCACGACCTTTATTTCCTGGACCTTGTTTCGAATCCTTTCCAGTAATCTAACGGCATTTTCTGCTTTTGTTTCCGGCATTAGTATGACAAATTCGTCGCCTCCGTAGCGTGCGAGCACATCCGGTGCTCTTTTCTGGCTTTTCATATATTTGGCAAGTTTTCTGAGCGTATCGTCGCCGGCGGCATGACCCAATACGTCATTGATTGTTTTGAAGTTGTCGAGGTCTATGAATGCAATGGAGAATTGACGTTTGTAGCGTTTTGCGCGGGCGCACTCGGTTTGAAGTTTATCCTCAAGAAGCTTCCTTGAGCCTACTCCGGTTAGGGCATCGGTCAGGGAAGTCAGCCTTGCCTCTTGATACAACTTTGCATTAGTCAGATGGGAGTTCAGGATTTCTCTTGCTAATTTTGCCTTATAGGATGTTAGCTCCTTATTTGCGGCGGCTGAAGCAGCTAAGCCGCACATACACAAATAGCTCGTCTCGGCGCTCATCGGGGCGGAGCCCGCCGCAGCCTGGAAGGCCGAGGCCGTAGCCGGGCAGCCCCTGCTGCCCCCGCCATTTTTCTTCGACCAGGCGGTTTTGCCCCCACTTGTTGCCGGCGGGAGCGGAGAATCGGGGGGAAACCGGTGAGTGGAGATATTAAGCGGAATGACCAGTCGGGGAGATTGCCCCCCCAGCTTTTCACAAACGCACGGAATGCTGTCATAGCGAAATTCAGCTTCGTTAAAAAATTGCCCCGCACCAATTGAACCCGAGCCGGAGCGCTGCAAACCAGGTCCAGAGGCAGGATTGCCGCTGAGGGACAATTGGTGGGGGGTTATTTGACCCAGTGACTCTTTGGGGCAGGAACAGTTGTTGTAGCTGACCAGTGTAGAGGCTTTAGTCGTCGTGCTACGGCAGTCTCCCTGGCTACGGCCTGCGCCTTCGCCAAGACGAGCGTCCTGACGAGCAGGGCCGTTTTGGTGAATAAAAAGTACACATTTCTTGGCGCCGAAGAGCTTTGGTACCTCACGGGTAACTATGTTGGCGACTTCATTTAAGTCGATGCTTTTCAGGCAAGTCGAGAGCGTTGCGACTTCCTCGGCTGCCGCTCGGTCCTCAAGAAGCTGTCTTGCCATAAGGTCACGAGTTGAGACTATTCCGACCACAACTTTGTTATAGACAATTGGTAAATGGCGAATCTGATGAGAGGTCATAATTTCTCGGACCTTGCTGCTCGGAGTATTGGGCGAACAGGAGATAACCTGGGTCGTCATAATCTCGTCTATGGTGGTTTTCTCAATGTCCATCGAGGGGGCAACCACACGGTTGACAATATCTCGCTCTGTCACGACGCCAATAAAGTCCCCGTTATCATTATTTACGATAAGACAAGCGACTTTATTAGTAAACATCTTAGCCGCGGCTGCTTTGATGGTGGCATTATGGCTGATGGTTATAATCTCAGCAGGCCGTTCAACAATTATATCCATTTTTTGGTGCTTTGTATGATTCATAAAGTATAACCCGTTCCCCCAGCTGAATATCCATTCGACAGTGTTCAACCAAATATCGGCTGCCTGAATGCAGTTTATCGGCATTAATCATCGGCTACTTCTGGAATTTTTGTTGTTAACGGAGAAATAAAGTTTCCGGAAAGGTTGTTATCGGTCTGGTGACTATGAACGTCAATTTATTCTAAGACGCTAAAAAAGTTTGTTTACCTTTAACTGCGTATTTTATTAAAGGCGTTGACTCGACCGGTGTTTATATGTTAAAATAAGCACAACTAATAGTTTACAAAGATTGAACCGCAATTAGTGGACCAAACAATCGGTGAGGAAGGGGTTGGAAGATGCTCAGGTCTTTCAGTTTCTCTTTTACTCTGATATTAATCGTATCATCAGCCGATTCTGTGCTCGTCCCGGCGCTCGCCGGGGCGGAGCCCGCCGCAGCCCGGAAGGCCGAGGCCGTAGCGGAAAAGGCCGATGCTGCTCTGCGCAGCAGCTCCGTTCTCCGTCCCGATAAAATCGGGACTGCGAAGGATGAATCGCTACGCAGCACGAGTGTCCCAACAGGTGAGATGAATGAGATTGCTCCTTCGCTCGCACACCCTTTACTGTCAGCGATGACAGACAAGGGGGTAACGCGAGTGCAGGCGGTTGTGATTAATGAGATTCACTACGACCCTGATGTCAAAACCGAGCTGGTGGAGTATGTCGAACTTTATAACTTTGGCTCAACAGATGTTAATCTTGCCGGCTGGTATTTCAGTGACGGTATCTCTTACCGGTTTGAAGCCGGGGCGATACTGCCGGCAGGCGGCTACGTTATCGTAGCTCAGAATCCGGCTCATATTCACGCCAAATGGAACAGCGGCAGGTTCGTCATACCACCGGCTTTAGTCTTTGGGCCATTCGAAAACAAGCTCGATAATGACGGAGAGAAAATAGAACTTTGCAACGCCGAGGGCGAGGAAATCGACCAGGTCGATTATCAGCTTGGATTCCCCTGGCCTACTGTGGGTGATGCAGTGCCGGAAGAGCAACCCGGAACCGGCCATTCTATCCAATTAGTTAATCCGTTGTTCGACAACGACCTTGGTGGCAGCTGGCGTTCGGCTTATCCCACGCCAGCGGCGCAAAACACAGAGGTTTATGCCGAAAACTTTCCACCTCATATCCGCCAGGTGCAACATTATCCCCAACAGCCTATGTCGGGCGAAGTCGTAACCATTACTGCCAAGGTAACCGATTCCGATGGAGTTGAAGGTGTTAGGTTAGGATACCAGGTCGTCGAACCCGGCGGTTATATCAACATCAACGACCGGCAGTACCACTCGAATTGGGTCATCATCACGATGCATGATGACGGACTCGACGGCGATGAAGCTGCTGGTGATGATATTTACACGGTACAAATGCCGAGCTCTTTGCAGGTCCATCGTCGGCTGATACGGTACCGTATTGTAATGTCAGATACCAGTGGACGCAGTCTCGTCGTGCCATACACAGATGACCCGCAGCCGAATTTTGCATATTTTGTCTATGACGGTGTGCCGGCCTGGTACGGTGCCGTCCGACCAGGCGTTACTCCTGTAATGGAGTACGGGACCGACGTTATGCGCAGTCTGCCCGTTTACCATCTTATTAGTAAGAAATCAGACGTTGAAAACGCCACGTGGCTTGAGCGGCACGAGGGGGGAGACCCCCAACGAAAAGATTTCAAATGGCGCGGCACGCTGGTCTATGACGGAAAAGTGTACGATCATGTCCGGTACCGTATGCGAGGCGGCGTGTGGCGCTATGCCATGGGCAAAAATATGTGGAAGTTCGATTTCAATCGGGGCCACTACTTCCAGGCCCGCGATGACTACGGCGAAAAGTATAAAACCAAATGGAACCGGCTTAATTTCTCCGCCTGCATCCAGCAGGGCAGCTACGGACACCGCGGCGAACAGGGAATGTTTGAAGCAGTTACTTTCAAGCTCTTCAACATGGCCGGTGTCCCGGCTCCAAAAACTAACTGGCTGCACTTTAGAATTATTGATGAGCAGTACGAAGATGGGATACTCAACGCTGCTCATCCCCCAATAACCCGCAGCGGGACGCAGTATGATGGTGACTTCTGGGGGTTATACCTGGCTATTGAACAAATGGACGGTCACTTTTTGGATGAGCATAGCCTGCCGGACGGCAACTTTTACAAGATAGAAAGCCATAATGGAGAATTGAATAACCAGGGTCTCACGGCGGTTACGGATGGGTCCGACCTGTCGGCGTTCAAGCGGGGCTACTATTACGACCCCGACCCGAGCGAGCAGTGGTGGCGGGAGAATGTCGACCTGGATTGCTATTACTCCTACCGGGCCGTAGTCGAGGGCGTCCACCATGGTGACGTGGGATACGGGAAAAACTATTTCTTCTACCTCAATCCTGAAACCAATATCTGGTCGCAACTGCCCTGGGATGTCGATCTGGTCTGGGCGGATAATATGTATGGCGACGGTGAAGACCCGTTTAGGAAACAAGGAGGTATCCATCGTCGCCCTGTCCTTTTTTTGGAATTTCAGAATCGCCTCCGCGAGTTTCACGACCTGCTCTACAATCCCGGGCAGATGAACCAGCTGCTTGATGAGTTTGCCTCTATTATTGATGATCCCGGCGGCGGACTTTCGATTGTGGACGCAGACCGGGCAATGTGGGACTACCATTGGGTTATGGGTAACTCGGCCTACCCGACGTACCTTTCCCGCCCGGCTTCAGCTAAGGCAAGCCAGGGTCTGTTTTATCAGAGGGCCGCGACCAAAGACTTCCCCGGCATGGTCCAGATTATGAAAGATTATGTTGCATCAAGCCATCGGGAGTTTGACACTCCCACGGATGACCCCGATATCCCGCGCCGGCCTAACGTAACCGCGACCTGTGGACCTGATTTCCCAATCAATGCGCTTACGTTTGAGACAAGCCCTTTCAGTGACCCACAGGGCAGCCGCACTTTTGCCGCGATGAAATGGCGTATCGCCTTGATAGCAGAACCGGCCGAACTCAGTATTATCCCGCCGGGCTATAGAACCGGGCCTGGAAAATATGAGATAGATGCCGTCTGGGAAAGCCAAGAGATTACGGACTTTATTAGTGACATACAAATACCCGCAAGCGCGGTTAAGGTTGGCCTGACCTATCGGGTTCGCTGCCGGATGAAGGACAACACCGGTCGATGGAGCCACTGGTCCGAACCTGTTCAGTTTATATCAGGTGAGCCGCTGTCAGCCGGTGTCCTGGAGAACCTGCGCATTACCGAACTGATGTACAATCCCGCTGCTCAGCCTGCAGGCGATTCAGTGGACAATGACGATTTTGAATTCATCGAATTGAAAAATATCGGCGATGAAACGCTCGATTTGGCCTTTGTTTCCTTTGTCGAAGGTATAACATTTGATTTCAGCAACAGCAACATTATGGGCCTTGCGCCCGGCGATTTTGTCGTAGTGGTTGGGAATGAAGCTGCTTTCAAATCTCGCTACGGTACGGATTTGTCCAGTAAGATCGCCGGTGAGTACTCCGGCAAGCTGTCAAACAACGGAGAAAACATAAGCCTGGTAGATTTATGGAACGGCACAGTCGCTAAGTTCGAATACAATGACAGCCGCGGTTGGCCGCTCTTAGCCGATGGCGGGGGCCATTCTTTGGTGGCCTTGAATTCCACCCTGGTGGGTGAGCCTGAAGGCTCGTTGAACTACGGCGGCAACTGGCGTGCGAGCACTTACATCGGCGGCTCCCCCGGCCGGGATGACCCTGAACCTTTAACCACCATTGTCCTCAACGAGATTATGGCGCATACCAATTATAGTAACCCTCTGCACCCGGAGTACGAATCCAACGACTGGATAGAGCTTTACAATACGACCGGAACGAATATGAATCTGCAGGGCTGGTATCTCAGCGATGACGTTGGTGAGCTAAAGAAATGGGCCGTACCTGCGATTGATATTGCAGGCTATGGTTGGATTAGCTTTGACGAGGTTGGTGATTTCCATAATCCCATCAACAATGGTTTTGGTCTGAACAAGGCGGGAGAGGAGGTTATTCTCTCTTATCTGCCCGGTGGTTCGGAAGATCGCGTAGCTGACTGTATTAGATTTAAGGGTCAGGAGAACGATATATCTCTGGGCCGTTACCCGGATGGCGGGTCGTACTGGCTTGCTATGACACCATCGCGGGATTCGGCCAATAATAATCCTTTCCCGGACGTAGTGATTGATGAGCTGATGTATCATCCTGTAGAGCTTAACGAAGAGTACATTGAGTTATACAACCCGACGGCGGCCCGGATTTATCTGGAAAATGCCGAGGGCACCTGGCGGCTGGATGGCGCGGTGGATTATACATTCCCTGCCGGCACCTCTATTCGGAGCCGCGGCAGATTGATAATAGTGGGTTTCGATCCGGCATTGGAAACCACTCGGTTGAATAACTTCATCGCCGCATATAATACCCCTTCGTTAACTGCCGGTGTGGAAATAGTAGGCCCCTGTTCTGGTAATCTCTCTAATTCCGGTGAACGTCTTGCCCTGGAACGACCTTTGGCACCGGACCAGCCGGGCCAATCAGTTTGCTGGGTGATTGTGGATGAAGTGATTTATGCGGATGTACCGCCCTGGCCTGAGGCTGCTGATGGTACCGGAGATGTCCTGCAGAGGGTCTTTGCGGACCAGTATTATTCAGGCAGTGACCCGGCCAACTGGCAGGCGGCTTTACCCACGCCCGGCAGCAAACCGTAGATTCCCGATAGATTGGTGAGTAGTTAATTGGATACTCACTACTTACCAAACTCCAATTTTTGGCCGGTGAAAAAATTGCTCTTGGATTGCAGGGAAACTTCTGGCCAAAGCATAATTGACTTGCTAAAATCTCGTACAATTCTTAGTATCAGACTCTTTCTACGTAATGTTTTTTCGTTTTTTAGCTTTTCGGGAATGAACGTTGAGCGAGAAAAGCAAATTATCACCTATAGGTACAGCCGCAAAAAAAGCTGGCATTTCTCGGCAATCTCTGCAATATTACCTTATGGTCGGGCTGCTTGAGCCGACGGAAGTGACACCGACCGGCAGACGGATGTTTGATACAAAGAGCATTGAGCGAATTAAACTGATAAAAAGACTTAACGATAGCGGCTATCCTTTGCGTGCCATAAGGGAGCTGTTTATGGAAAATCGAGGTTAGGCATACTTTGAAAAGAGAAAATTGTCTTTTTATTTTTTC
>CAZLIO010000044.1:0-8899 GCA_964559025.1 uncultured Pirellulales bacterium
TGTCCTGAGCGCAGTCGAATGGGCCAATTTCCGAAAGGCCAAAATGAGCTTAAAATCGCTTGCAGTAAAAAACTGGTTTGAAAAAACTAAAAAAGTAGTGAAATCTGAACAATATTATGATATGATAGGCTCTCAAGCGTACAGAAGCCTTGTGGAGAACTGAATATGGAAAATATCAGGTTAAACAACATCCATCAGATAATGAGATATTTGGTTTTTTGCTTTGTTCTCCTCGTATATTCAACGGGGTATGCTAATGTTGAGAAGGAAAAGGCAGAGATAGTGTTAGGTACATTTACAGTTGATGCCGGCAATTACGACCGTATAGATACGCCGATTCGTTTTCAATGCAGTCCACCGGAGATATTTGGCGATTTTTCCATATTCCGCCGGCCGGACTATTTCTATTACATCGACGATGGGGCCGACCTGGCAACGCTGCGGGATTATCACCTCGTGCTTGTTGAGCAGTGTCCCGGTGGTAACAGGCTGCCGGTACAGTGGGAGGGACAAGCCGATTTCACCTGGGAAAAGGCTTCCAAGAAAGGAGCTTTAGTCTGGATTCTAAATGGCAAAACGCAAAAGAATTCCAGCCGCAGCTTTAAGCTCGTTCTGGAAAAAGGTCCGGCTGCGACAGGGCCTTTTACAATTGAGGACATTAGTAATAAAAGCCTTTTAGTTAAATGCAGCGGTCGTGAAGTTCTAAGATATAATTATGGAATCATTCAGGAAATAGAAGGTAAGACAGGCCCTTATGACAGAAGTTCGTATATCCATCCGGTCTGGACACCGGCAGGTAAGGTTATAACGGGAGACTTTTCACCGGAACATATTCATCAGCGTGGAATATTCTTGGCCTGGACGAAAGCGGTTTTTGGTGAAATCGTGACGGAGTTCTGGGGATTGGGCAAATCAGCAGGGAGGATTTTGGTTGATGACCTGGGCCCCAGCGTTATTGATGGGCCGGTGTTTGCCCGTCTTGTCATTTATAACAAAGGCCAGGTCGAAGGCAGAACATACTTTAAGGAGATATGGGTGGTAAGAGTTTATGCACTTAGCGAGGAGCATATATGGTTGATTGACGTAGATATTCGTCAGGTGCCGACAGACCCACAAAATCCACATCGTTCACCAAAAAAGGCGGTGTCCATGGTATTACCGAAGATTTATTATGGTGGAATGTCATTTCGAGGCCCTTCGGAATGGCTTGGATTTGACAGTAAGGACGTTGCTCGTGCAATTGCCCGCGGCGTAGAATTCAAGGCAGCTAAATGGCTTCCTCCGGATGTATCGCTCGATGTCTTAACCGACGAGGGCGGGGACCGTAAATCTGGCGACAGGAGCCCGGCACGCTGGATTGACTACACCGGCCCGCTGGGCGGTGACTGGGGCGGGCTGGTAATGTTCGACCATCCCTCCAACCCGCGTTATCCAACACCACTTCGAGTTCATCCGGAACTTCCATACTTTTGCTATGCCCTTGTCCAAAATGAATCCTATACAGTTTCCAGCAATGAGCCGCTCAATCTGGTATATCGTTTTCTTATTCACAGCGGACATCCCCAGCAGCAAGTGAATGAACGCTTCGCCCGTGACTTCGTCGACCCGCCAAAGGTTAGCTGGCGGCGATTAAAATAAGAGATATTGAGTAAGAGTTTTTGAATATGTACTAAAGTTTTACGCAATCCTTTTTATATGCAATAACTCAGTATAGAACTATATAGCGGGAGCAAATTATGTCTGAAATTAACAATTTAGACAATATTAACAGTAACGATAAAAAGGCTGTAACGAGACGTCAGTTTCTCGAATATACTGGAGTCGCCATTGTTGGGACCGCCTTGTCAAAGCCGAGTTTTGCCGGCAAAGCAGACCCTCATGTAAAACCACAAACTGGTATGAAGTATCGGAGACTGGGCCGAACAAACCTGATGATTTCAGAAGTCGGCGTTGGATGTGCAAGTATGTCTCTGTCGCGGACTCTCGGACCTTTTCTTTTCGAGAAGTGGCTCAGAGAACGCGGCGACGTTATCAACAAACTTCTTGACCTCGGCGGCAACTTTGTCAGCACGACCCCATATTACCACAATACGGTAGAGCTTCTGGGTAAAGCGGTGAAAGGCCGAAGGGATGAGGTATATTTGGCAATTGGAATATCCTGCGGACCTGAGCAGAAGATGCGTGACCATCTCGAAAAGGCATTGAAGGACCTGCAAACCGATGTTATTGACCTCGGTTTCGCATACGGCAACGGCGACGATGAAAGTTTTGCGGTGTGGAGAAAGTTCAGGCAGGAAGGCAAGGTTCGCTTTATTGGTATGAGCGGACACGATCCGCGTAAGCATGAATGGGCGATAAGAAAAGGAAATGTTGATTGGATACATATGCCGTATAATCGGCTCAGCAGGATAAAACAAGGCCCTGGCGACCTTCCCGGTGCGGAAAGATTATTCGAGCTGGCAAAAACCAACGATGTCGGCGTAATAGGTATAAAGCCGATGACAGGCAATTTTATTCCTAATTGGGCAAAAGAAGCGGCCAGGCCTGAAATACAGGAGATTATGAAAAAACTCAAGGATTATGGGCCGAGCAATCTTTACCAGGCAATGTTGAGATGGATACTGCAAAATCCGAACGTAACGGCCTGTGCGGTCGGTATGGATACAGTTCAGCAGGTTGTAGAAAACTGTGAGGCCGTAAGAGCAAGAAAACTGACTGCTGAGCAGAATGAATTGCTGGAAATGTATGCGGGTATTGCTGACAAAGATTTCTGTAGAATGTGCGAAACTTGCAATCAATTTTGTCCCAGAGGAGTTGCTATTGCGGATATTTTGCGATTCCGGATGTACTATAAAAACTATGGCCGTAGAGATTATGCCATCAGTCTCTACAATGAGCTGGCTGATTGTCAAAAGGTTACACAATGTGATGGATGCCGGCTATGTGAAAGGAACTGCCCGAATCAATTAGCTATCGTTGAAAAATTACAGGAGGCAGCCTCAATCTTAACCGATGGCCGGGCGCATTTTTGTTAGTCGTTTTTACAGGCAAAAATTGGGATTGCTCACGCGGTGAGATATATTATGCTCTTGATTTAAAATTTTCCTTGACGGTAAAGTGGCTGATTTAGTATAAATAATATCAGTGAATTTTGTGTCTGCATAAGCAGGCGTTTGCCGATTTTGGTTTTCTGACTTATGGAGACTTCGGAGCTTCTTGATAGAGGAGGACTATTATGTGTAGAAGAACGATTTTTCTATTATCTCTTATTCTACTACTTGGCCTGACCAGCGTCACCTTGGCGGATCTTGTGGCCTACTGGCCGCTGGACGAAGGAAGCGGTGAGACAGCCTCTGACCTTACAGGGAATGGACATGATGGCGCCCTCAAGGATGGAGTTGCCTGGGAGACCACTGATGTCCACGTTGGAACTGCAGCTCTTAGCTTTGACGGTACAGATGACTATGTGGAAGTTCCTGACCATGATGCCTTAGATCTTTCTAACGAATTCACCATCGCAGCCTGGATCAAACTATCCGAGGCGGGTATTTCGAGCCGGCGGCCGATTGTCAGTAAGGAAGTCAGTCCCGACTCGAACCGCGGCTGGGAGTTTAAGGTTAATAATGGCCAACTGTCTATGCAGCTTTACAGCACTGCGCCAGACGAAGGGAAGCTTACGACTACCGGCTCGGCGACGTTGGAGGCCGGAGAGTGGTATCATGTGGCCGGTATCTATAGCAGCAGCGGTCCTGAGCAATTCTACATCAATGGAGAGCTCGATAAAGAGCAGGAGCTTGTCACAACTTTGCAGGCGAACGACTCCCCTGTAAATATTGGAGCTTATCGATGGAATAGTTACAGAGTGTATTTTGCAGGACTTATAGACGACCTGCAGATTCATGACGTCGCTTTATCGGCGGATGAAATATTTATGTTGATGATCGGTCAGGATTCGTTTCCGAAGGCCCGGAATCCAAGTCCCAAGAATGGCGCTGTAAATGTGGACACGTGGGTAAGCCTTAACTGGACGCCGGGAGATTCTGCAATCTCACACGATATATACTTTGGAGATAATTTTGAAGACGTGAACAACGGTGTCAGCGGCACGTTCTTAGGCAACCAGACCTTAACGTGTTTAGTCGTCGGCTTTCCCGGATTCGATTATCCGGACGGCCTTGTTCCGGGCACAACGTACTACTGGAGAATTGATGAGATTAATGACAACGAGCCGAGCAGTCCCTGGAAAGGGGATGTGTGGAGCTTTATTATTCCGTCAAAGACTGCGTATGAGCCTGAGCCTCCCGATGATGCCAGATTCATAGACCCAGATGTGACTCTCAGATGGACGGCCGGTTTTGGCGCCAAGTTGCATCATATATACTTAGGCGACAATTATACTGATGTTGAAGCCGGCGCCGGCAGCACAGATAAAGGAACAGTCGGGACTTCAGGCTATGTTCCCGGCACACTTGAGCCAGAGAAGACTTACTACTGGCGAGTTGATGAGTTCGATGCCGTTGCAACGTATAAAGGCAAAGTCTGGAGCTTCACGACCGCAAAGGCTGGTGGAGGTGTTAAAGGACAATACTACCAAGGCACAGATTTCGGGGAACTCATCCTGACCCGTACAGACCCTCAAATCAACTTCAACTGGGCCGATGCCGGACCTGATCCCGCGGTTGGTTTCAATAACTTTTCGGTCAGATGGACTGGTGAGGTGGAGGCGCCATTTACTGAGACTTACACGTTCCACACTAATAGCGATGACGGTGTGCGTTTGTGGGTGGATGGTCAACTTCTTATTGACAACTGGACTGACCATGGGAACACTGAGGACAAGGGAACCATTGATCTTATTGCAGGTGGAACGTACAATATTGTAATGGAGTATTATGAAGCCAGCAGCGGCGCAGTGGCTGAGCTGCGCTGGTCGAGCTTACAAACGCCAAAGCAATTCATTCCACAAGGTGCACTGTCACTACCTGTCAGAGCCAGCCGTTCGAATCCGTCCAATGGAGCTACGGACATTAAGCAGACACCGATTCTTAGCTGGTCGCCGGGGGATTATGCTGCTTCGCATCAGGTTTATTTCGGTACCGATCAGGAGGCTGTACGTAATGCCGATACAGGTTCACCCGAGTATAAAGGCAGCCGAGACCTTGGCTCTGAAAATTACGATCCCGGAAAACTTGAGCTGGAAACCACCTACTATTGGCGAATCGACGAAGTTAATAATGCGAACACCGATAGTCCGTGGATAGGAAACCTCTGGAGTTTTACAACAGGTAACTTCCTTGTCGTTGATGATACGGAACTCTACAACGACCTTAATCCCGATGACCCGGCAAGCAATAGGATATTCAATGCTTGGATAGATGGATTTGACGACCCGGCAAATGGATCTGTTGTCGGTTATGAGATTCCTCCTTTTGCCGAGCAAACGATCGTTCACAGCGGTAATCAGTCGATGCCGTTTGCCTACAATAATGGTGTTGGCAAATCTGAGGCAACTCTGACATTGACTGATACTCGAGACTGGACTGAAAATGGTGTTAACACTCTGGTAATCTGGTTCATAGGTGATGCTGCTAATGCCCCTGAGATAATGTATGTCATTCTCAACGGCACTGCTGGCGTCGATAATGATAATCCAAATGCAACACAGGCTGAAGAATGGACCGAATGGACTATCGACCTACAGGTGTTTGCCGACCAGGGTATTAATCTTACCAATGTCAATACTATCACTCTTGGCTTGGGTAACAGGAATAATCCGGTTGCCGGTGGTTCAGGTATGATGTACTTCGATGATATTCGTTTGTATCCAACACCAGAACCGGAGCAGTAAGCTGCAATTAATTATTCGGTCTCCTGTCAGGAGCATCGAAGAATGGAATTTGGGAGTTTCAATTATTTATTAGTCATTGTTTTACGACAAGATGATATAAAATCATCCGATGTTGCCGAATATCCCATGCCTGATTCTATAAGTCGGATAGCGGCAAAAGTCATCCAACCGCCATCTACCGTTTCAGCAAATTCATAGGCCGTAGTACAGTCTCGCAATACAACACAGCGATACTTGAATTTGTGGGACATTTCTCGTATTGCCCCCGGAATATTAACCAGGCATAAATCAGCCATGAATCCTACATAGAACAGCGTATCAATTTTTTTACGGCGACATAGGCCATTAAGCTGCCAGCCATTCAAAAAGACAGCTTCATCCGATAAAGGACGAAGAGACTTGGCAATATCAAATTTTTCGGCATTGGTTTTCCATACCGGACCGGGGAAATTAGTTCCATACTCAGCTTCCCATATCTCTTCAACGGTTCTCGGCTCTATACATACCTCATACTCAAATTTCTTTTCCGGAGACTGCAACTCAGGATCTGAAGCTATTTCGAGATATTGCGGATATCTGGGTGCATATGCATTTTGCGCTAAATGAAATACAGCAACTCCCGCTTCTCTTGCTGCCTCTAATACCGGTTTAATTTTATCAGCGATGATATGATGTGCCCTGGGCACCCAATCACCAGCTTCTCCTTGTATCCGTGCACCGTGATCGAACGGGTATGGACCATCAGGCTCTCCCAGGTTCCATGGATGCACAATAACCAAACCGATCCGGCCAACCGGTTTCTGAAACAGCCTGGTATGCAATCCTTCCTTTCCCGATGGAGACATACCTGGCCCATAAAGTTGGGCAATTTGATAATATTGAAGAGGGATTTCAAATCTTCCTTTCTTTTCCAGACTTTGAGGAAATGCTGATTGGGCATGTAAAACGAGAGTTAGCAAAACAGCTATGATAATCCATCCTGTTCTGGTACAGTTAGAAGATGTTTTCCAGTTTTGGGTAAGCATTTTCATTACTCCACAATACTATTGAGCATTCAAATACAGTGCACCTACGACTATTTATATTTTATTGGTGTAAAATCGGATTAGCATCGGCAATTCTTATTCCGGTATCGATAATTTCCCGGGCGCCTTCTGATACGGGAAATAAAAACGTAGTAAAACGTTCTTTCCCGGTCGGGAAAAATTCCCACGCTCTGTAACTCCATAGAATTAGTACATTTATACGATGTACCGGAATGATCCGCCCATAGCCGACACCTGTTGCAGTTTTATAGGCCCCAATGATAAAGTAACCTTTATAGTTCAGTGGGCCTCCATCTGCTGGGTCTTTTCCACCTTGCTTGTCCGCGTCCCGGTCGGCATGATTAAAATACATTTTATTATAGCCTACGCCGGGAGTTCGCTCTATATCATGCGGATCATAAGTCCTGTGCCACTTGTCAGCTCCATAAACAGCAAACATCTGCTCTTTGTAAGCATCTTCACCTTTTGGCCAGTCCGGCCAGTCGGTTATGAGGACATACCATCTTAGATAATCGATTTGAATCACCGCTGAATCAGGAAATATCGAAACTTCCTCTTCAGAGTTTTCCCAGTTCAAACGCACCGTCTTTTTATCATGCCCGTCGTACACGACTTCTGCGGATAGTAATGCCTCACGATAATGATGTAGTGGCCTTGGAGGCTTTTTTGAATGGTCAAGGGGGTCAAGTATATCATCCCATCTTCCGTTTTCAATCAATTCCCTCTTGATTTTTTTGTAATAAAACTCAACTATACAAGTGGGATGTCGGCCTGCCCAATTATTAGGGGACTTTTTGTATACTGCCCGGATATTAGAATTCTCCAGTACAACTTCATAACTGTCTTCAACAGGTTTGATGGTGATACTGCCCCAATCTTTAGTCAAACCACAGTTAAGGTGGATGAACAACATCACTGTTGCAATGACAAGTGTCGATACTTTTGCACACATGGTATTTCATTTTCTAACTTAACGTAATTATTGTTTTATGTACAACAGTCTGAAAGGCAGGGTTGAAATCATGTTAAGGTTTTTTTCCTATACCATCCCCTGAAATCATGATTTAGTTGTAGTTTCGGTTGTACTTTCCTCATATCACAACTGCGCTCTAAATTCATAAATAGCCATAAAGTATTAGCTTGCGACTATTATATGGGATGAAATCGAAACGGCCACCTACGAAGAGCTTAAAGTCAAATAATAAAATCCCTGTCGCCACAAAAATTTTCTTTGAGGCATGCTGGTTACGACATATCAGCCAATGTGCACTACTTTGGGGAGTATCTGGGTGCTGGCACTGAGCCTAATCTTTCCCTGAAAGCCTGCCAGTTTTAGGATAAGTGGATAGCCTGTGATTGATCCGGCCGACAGTATACCGTTTGAACTCTCGCTGCGCCGATTGCACATTTGGTCCGTACACCCTGGAATTCTGCGTCTGCCTTCTAATGACACTGGATGTTCTGCACTGTTCTTGCTATCATACCTCGGTCGGGTGCCTCGGTGATGTGCCGGGGCGTAACGGCTCAAGTCTTAGCCGAAGAAAGGGATCTGCACGATGAAACACGCAGTACTCGAAAGAAGAGCAATCCGCATGAAAGAAGGTCTGTCCGTATTTGTGCAGGCGGGATTATTGCTGACAATGGCAAGTTCGCTTGTGTTCGGGCAAACCACACAACAGAAAAAAACTTTTGCAGTGTACATAAAAGAGACGGTGCCCACAAAGAAGGAGATAGATGTGTTCCTGAACGAGACGTCGTGGGCACGTTTTGATCGGGACCTCGGATATGTTCTGGGCAACTACATGCCGCGTGACGGCGTGGACAACAGTTCTTCGATCTCCACGATCCAATCGAACGGAGCGCGAACGTCATTCATATATAAGGGTAAACCATGCCGGATCAACACTTATGGCAACAGTTTCACTCAATGCAACCAGGTAAACGATGGTGAAACTTGGCAGGAGTACCTGGCGGGGCATCTTGGTGAGCCCATCGGGAACTTCGG
>CAZLIO010000044.1:8909-13155 GCA_964559025.1 uncultured Pirellulales bacterium
CGGCGTTTACCAGGCGTACCGACGAATGATCCGGGAGGAAAAAACCGATCATGGCGCCGAGTATCTCATTCTTTATATATGGGGGGACGACAACATCAGAAGTCTGCTGAGATGCCGGTATATGCTGACAAAAGGCTGGAATGAGCGAACGAATCGAACAGAAGGAGTGGGGAAGATGTTTCATGGAAACTTCTGGGCGCACGTGGAAATCAATTTGGAGACCGGCAAGCTCGAAGAAAAGGAGAACCTGCTGCCCACCCGGAAATCCTTGTATAAGATGACCGATCCTGACTGGATGTATGAGGCGCTCGAGGATGATTTGGCCCTGCAGATGTACCTATATAAGAATAACCAGATCAGAGACATTGACCTGAAGGCCCTGAGAACGTTGAGCATGCATCTGAAATGTTCGGTAGACTTCGACGGCAATAACATCCGCTCTTCGGTAGCCGAGCTGCTGGACAAATATTCTTTTGAAGCGACAAACTACATCCTGAACAAAGCGGGAGAATTTGCCTCCGCCAACGAAAAGAAACTGATGGTCGTCATATTTGACCCGTATAGGGTGACAAAGCAGCTTCTGAAGGGAGGTGCCCGATACGATCGGGAGATAGTAGATTTTCTGAAGCAAAGCAATATGAATCACATTGACATGAATCTCATGCACGTTGAGGACTTCAAAAGCTTCAATTTGAGCGCCGATGATTACTTCAAGCGATACTTCATAGGCCATTATAGCCCTGCGGGAAATCATTTCTTTGCCTATTCGATAAAGGACAGAATCGTAGAGTGGCTGGATCCGAAACCAACACCTTATGAGCGATCCACGCGGAGAATGATGAAGTTTGAAGATTATTTGCAGGATTATTGAACAGGGGATTGACCATGGCCTCAAAAGGAACGATTAGAAGTCAAAGGTCAAGAATCAAAATGTCAGAATCCCGGCAAGCCGGGATAAATTCCTTAATTCTGAAACTTGCACTTTGCATTTTGATTTGTTCTGCGGCGTCGGCGGGTCCTCCTTGTCCGCCCAGTCCGGTAATTGAAAAAATAATTTGGGCTCCGGCTGGTACGATCGTTCGCAGGGCGGCTGGCAGCGATAACCTGCCCGTAACCTGGGCCGATGACGATGCGATATACATCACATGGGGAGACGGTTGGGGCTTCGAGCCCAAAGTGCCAAAGAAGCTGAGCATGGGATTCGCGCGTATCGTCGGTGCACCAGGCGATTTCAAGGGTATGAATATCCGATCTGCGGCCGAGCAGCTTGGCAGCGGGCGTTCCGGGCGAAAGGGCTGGGGCCTTATCTCGGTCAATGGTGTGCTGTATCTTTGGATGGGACACGCCGATCGACGGGGCGGCCAAGCCCAATTGGCTTGGTCTCGCGACCATGCTCAAACGTGGACCTTCGCGGACTGGAAGTTTCCGCAGTTCGGCCTGATGGGTTTCGTCAACTTCGGGAAGGATAACGAACAGGCCCGAGATGACTACGTGTACTCCTACTCGCACGACGGTCCGCTAGCCGATACCCCGGCCAACCGCTTCATACTCATGCGCGTGCTAAATAACCGTATCACCGAGCAAGGGGCCTGGGAGTTCTTTGAGCGAATAGACGAGACCGGCCAACCGGTCTGGACCAGCGACTTGAAACGCCGGGGAGCGGTCTTCCGGCATACCGACGGATGTCTTCGATCTGCCATGACTTACAATGCACCGCTGCGTCGCTATCTTTGGTGGCAGCACATCCCAGCGTCGAAGGGCAGCCCCGACCGCGGCGACACCCGGTTCGAAGGCGGCTTCGGCGTGTATGATGCACCGGAACCGTGGGGTCCCTGGTCAACGGCCTTCTACACGGAGAAATGGGACGTTGGCCCCGGAGAGCACGGTGACTTCCCTGCCAAGTGGATGAGCGAGTACGGACGCGAACTCTACCTTGTGTTTTCCGGCGAGGACAGCTTTAGTGTCCGAAAGGCAACACTGGTACTCAGGCAGGATGACTAACAGTTGTGTCGGTCAAGTAGTCTTGTATAAGGAGAATCAGGATGAGACGAGTAACGTTGTTGATTGCGGCTTTCATGGTACTGCTGCCGGCTTGCAAGGCGGCAGTGGACAAACCTCGCGTAGTTGTAATGACGGACATCGGTGGCGATCCGGACGATCGACAATCGATGGTGCGATTTCTTCTTTACACTTGTGACTTCGATGTCGAGGGGCTCTGCACGGGTTTCGGCCACGGACACTACAAAATCACACGGCCCAAACTAATCCGTGAGATTGTCGATGCGTACGGCAAAGTCCTACCTAACCTGCGCAAACACCGGCCCGATTATCCGTCCCATGAACGCCTGATAAGCCTCATCAAGGACGGTCACAACGGTGACCCGCACGAAGTCGGGCCGGGCATGGATTCGCAGGCCTCGGATTGGATCATTAAGGTTTTGGATAAAGATGATCCGAAGCCCGTATGGTTCACCATCTGGGGCGGACCACGTGAGCTTGCCCAGGCGATATGGAAGGTCGGACAGAGTCGTTCCGATGAGCAGCTTACCGCTTTCAAGCGTAAAATCCGGGTGCACTCTATCGCAGATCAGGACCGCACGGCCGGTTGGGTCAAGCAGAACCATCCCGATGTGTTCTGGATTTTTTCGCGGACCCTGTTTCGCGGTATCTGGAAAGAGGGCGATCAGGAGATCGTATCGCCTGCGTGGCTGGAGAAGAACGTTCGTACTGGACACGGCCCGCTTGGGCCTGTCTACCCCGCTAGGGCGGCAGGCAAGGCCGGTGTCAAGGAAGGTGACACGCCTTCGTTCTTTTATGTGCTGCCGTACGGACTGAGCGACCCTGAGCATCCGGAGTGGGGCAACTGGGGCGGGCGGTTCCAACGAAGCGGGCGGGGAAACGAGTACATCCCTGCCGAGGATCGGATGGGGGATCGGCTGGATATGCTCTATACGATCCATCGCTGGCGTCAAGCTTATCAAAACTCTTTCGAAGCGCGCATGGATTGGTGCGTCAAGCCCTACGAGAAGTGCAATCATGAACCGGTGGCCATCTGTAACGGCGACAAGACCAATAAAGTTCTTAATATCGATGTCGACCCAGGTCTAGATGTCACGTTGAGAGCGCGCGGCTCTTCGGATCCTGACGGTGACAAGCTTTCGTACAAGTGGTGGGTCTACCAGGAAGCGGGTAGCTATTGGGCGGACGCACCGATTCGCGGAGGCAATTCCGTCCAGGCCGTGGTGACGGCGCCGGAGAATGCATCGGGCAGGACGATTCACGTTATCCTAGAAGTGGTCGATGCAGGTAAGCCGTCGTTGACGGCATACAGGCGAGTGATACTGAATGTCAGTGGCGAGCTGGTCAAAGCGCCGATCGAGATCCGGCCTCTTGAAGAGTATCTGAGAACGCCTGTCAAGAAGCTGAGTGGCCATCCTACCGAGACGGGGAAATGGAAATTCTATCGCGGAATTAATCTCAACGGCCCCGCTATTACGATTGACGGCAACAAGTGGCAAGGGGATGATGCCCCCGATTTTGTTTGCAACGACCGCGCGGCCGACAGCCCTGGTGTCGTGCTGAGGCCGCCGACGGCGTGATAAGCATCACAAGTTCTGGAGGGGCGGCCAACTTCTCAGGGATCGAGATCTGGCAGGCAGTCAAACCATAGAACCATAACGATCTCCGGATACACCTTCCTGACATATGTCAGGAGTAGGGTCGAGGACTGGCGCGTTGGTGTAGGTCGAATTTTGTTTTCACCGTTTACTCGCCCTTTCGTTTGCGAGTGTCACAATATCTCAACCGTTCCACGTTTCCAGTCCCCGCCTCGTCAAACGCAGCATGTGGATTTCCCACACTACGCTTTTCTATATGCTTCATACCAAGGTTTATGTGACTTATCGCGCTGGAGTTGCTTTCACCAGCGTTGATACCCTGGCTACTCCACCTCTTCCAGCCGAAGCCTTTACGCTATCATGGGCGCAAAGCCGGCTCAGCCTTAGCCTTGATGTATATTCCCCGTCTCAGGTCCTGCAAACTTATGGTCGATTTCATCATGTCGACCTTGCCTTCCATTTTGTCAGAGAAATTACATATAGCAGGGTTCCTTTGCTCCGCGAGCGTTACCTCGCTTCATAGCTCTTACGAACCCTTCCGCCACCCTCTCGCCTTCGACTGATTTCCCTTTGAGAGGTTATACAGCTTACCTTTCTCCGTCGATTTCTCGATGGGGCGAGGAGGGCTT
>CAZLIO010000045.1:0-13140 GCA_964559025.1 uncultured Pirellulales bacterium
TACTTAGCCAGCGGCACCTCTATCTCGCCGGCTGTTTATGACATTACTGATGGAAGATGTCTTAACGACCCTGCTTTGCTCCGACACTTTGCACAAAATAATGTTATTACGTCGCAGAGCTCTCGCGGCTGTGAGCTTTCTCTGCTCGCAGACCAGGTCATAGCCTGCGGTAAGCCATTCTACGCACACCCGAAGTATGATGTATTTGACAACACCGTTTTCAACAAGGTTTTTCTAACATCAAGTGGGGGCCGAGATATTGTTTGGGTAAGCAGCCAAAACAACAAGAAGGTTTTATGCTTCGACCATATTGACAGGAAATTATTGAGCAAAAAGATGGCAGAATCCAGAAATCGTTTCAATGTTGATTGGAAAAGGCTTGGTGTTAGAGATAAGCCGTTATGGAGCTACGAGTGCAAGGACAGTGTCGCTTTGGCGGTGTGCAGCAATGCAGTAGTGGTTGCTAAGAAATCAGAGATTGTTGCCTTAAATCTTAAGGACGGCAGTATCTTGTGGTCTGAATCCGTGCCGTCGGCACCGGTTAGCTGGGGCCTGGCCGTTGACCGCAATGGCCGTACAGTAGTAACTCTTGAAGATGGACAGATTCTGTGCTTTGGTCAAAGAGTCTTTGCCTCCGGTGAAAGTGAGACGGAAGGGTAATCTTGTTGTTACGTACGACCGGTACTCAGAGTATGCAGCTGATGCCAAAGTCTTGAGTGGAGATTAGCTTAGTGAAAATGATAAAGCGATTTTACTTACTTATCCTGGTGTTGCTCTTTTGCGGAGCGGGCTGCTTCAACGATAAAGCCCTGTCGTTACGTTCGGATGAAAAATATACCGAGCAAGATGCTCTTGGTATGATAAGAACAAGCCGTAAGACACTGGCGCCTGTATATGCTCCTTTGGCTGAGCAGATTGTTACAGATTTCGACCTGAGCAAAAAAGATGGCATCGGGATTGACTTAGGAAGCGGTCCGGGCACGCTCATTGTCGAATTGTGTAAGCGCACGCGAATGCACTGGATCAATGCCGACATCAATCCGAATTACTTTGTGAATTTCTACAGGCAAGCGGAAGAACATGGAGTTGGGCACCAGGTGAGTGCCATCTTCGCTGATGCCCATAATCTTCCTTTTCACGATAATTATGCAAATATAATCGTTTCCAGGGGGTCTTACCACTTCTGGGAGGATAAGGTGCGGGCGTTCAGCGAGATATATCGGGTGCTCAAACCGGGCGCGGTGGCTTACATCGGACGGGGTTTTTCGAGAAATCTGCCTGTCGAGACGGCAAAAAAGATACGCGCAAAACAAGGTAAAAAAATGAAATATGATGTGGACAAAAAAGCTAATGAGCTGTACAATATTATGAGTGAGCTGGGAATCAAAGACTACCGCATTGATATACCGAAACCTCCCGGCAGTGAAAATGTTAACTATGGAATTTGGATCGAATTCCGTAAAACCGGATAAAATGTGAATGGAAAACGGGGATGATAAAATAATGAGTAGAATGCAAAATCGAAATCGTTCGAAAACGGGCTTTACCTTAATCGAGCTATTAGTGGTCATTGCTATTATTGCCCTGTTGATGGGGATACTGGTACCTGCTTTGCACAAGGTTCGATTTAGAGCCAATGAAACATCTTGTCTTAGTAATCTTCGTCAGGTTAACATTGCCCTGATAATGTACGCCAACGACGACAGAAATAACCGTTATCCGCTGGAGGCGACCGAACATAATCCTCACCGTGCTTTGCTGCAAAAGCTCAATGCATATAAAGATGACGGCTTAATAAAAGCCTTCTATTGTCCGCAAGCCAAATTCTTGGAGCAGTTTGCTAATGATCCAAACGGTGGTATTCCTCCTGGTGGTATGGATTCAGTGATTGACACGCCACAAAACCGCATTATCGGCAATATTACATACATTTACTGGAGTTTTCGTGCCAACAAACAAGAGCTGGATGGAGGTACATGGCGAGATCCCACCTACTTCCTGCCGCGGCAATTAACGTTGCATGGTATGGAGGCTCATCGAGACTGGCTCGGCTCAACAAGCAAGAATAATATTCAGGATGAGCGATATCGTCAGTGTATTAATGCGAGTCCGGCGGAGATTTGGGTGGTATGCGATTTCTTCCGTAAGCAGGGTATTTTCCCGCATGGCCGTAAGCCGGGACAAACAGAAGGTGGTGTCAATGTGAGCTTCCTGGACGGCCATGTCGGCCGAGTCTCCAAACAGCCGAGAGACAGCTATCGCTGAAAAAAAAGACGCATGTCGGGCTCACTATGCGTTTTCAGAAATAGGAGAACATCTTTTCTGGCGATGGGGGTTCTGTCACTCTTATAATGTCTGCGTCAGAAAACGTTGCGATTATTGGGATCTTTTTGGAGCAATGTTATGATAGGTCAGTTATCTAATTACTGGTGGGTTTTCATCCTTTTGGGTATCTTTGCAGGTGTCATTAGCGGCACTCTGGGACTGGGTAGCGGAACAGTCATTGTACCAGTGCTTGTTTTGCTTTGCGATTTTGAGCAAAAGTCTGCCCAGGGAACAGCTCTGGCAGCGATGGTACCTATGGCACTGTTCGGGGCGCTGCTGTACTGGAAGAATCCGGATATCGAGATGAACACACTGGTTATCGGTTTGATTATATTCGGCGCCTTGGCCGGTACATTAGCTGGGGCGGAATTGGCCTCTCGGCTTCCGAGCCATACACTACGCAAGGTATTCGCAATTTTCCTGGTAATAGTGGCCGTAATAATGTTTACTACCTCACCAAGACCAGAAAAACAAGACTTGGGCGAGAGTTTGACGAATCAGAAAAATGTGAGCTTAGGTGAGCGCATAGATACAGAGAATGAAGCAGAAAAGCAGTAGCAGCTCTGTGCGTATTTTCAGTGCCTGTGCGGCACCTTCGAAAAAAGCGGCTAAATTAGCCGAACAGTAAGTTTGTTGTTCGCTTTACGCGGCGCGAAAAACTTCTTTCTTATAGAGATGGGGCATTGGTCCTATTCAATTATTCGGCCTTCACTCATCTGCAAGGTTCGGGTGGCATGTGCGGCTGTCCTGACATCGTGAGTAACAAGCAATACACATCCACCCTCAGCGACATATTGATTGAGGTAGCCAAAAACAATATCAGCATTGTCTTCGTCCAGATTTCCTGTCGGTTCGTCGGCTAAAATAATTTTCGGCTTATTCAAGAGAGCACGCGCCAGGGCCGTGCGCTGCCTCTGGCCGGTGCTAAGCTGGGCCGGCACATGACCGGCGCGATCATCCAGCCCGAAACGACTGACGAGCTCCTGCGTTCTTTGACCGGCCCCTTTGGCCGGCAGGGCCAGTGACGGAGCCAGTATGTTCTGCCGTACCGTCAGGTATGGAATCAGGTGGAACTGCTGAAAAACGAACCCTATCATCCGTGCCCGCATCCGGCTTCGCTTCTCGGGACTGAGGGCATACGGGTCATAACCATCCAGGCTGACCTGCCCGGAGTTTGGGCTTAGAAGACCACCGGCGGTCAACAGCAGTGTGGTCTTTCCACAACCACTCGGCCCGCGCACCGCTAAGAACTCGCCCGGCAAAACGGACAAGGAAACTTCCCTGAGAGCCGTTACCTTCCCTTCCGGGCCATCAAAACTCTTGGAAACATTTTTGAACTCAAGCATTCTATATACCCAAAAACTCGAAATTAGAAATCCGAAGCACGGATGAAGTGAGTAGTGAGTGGTGATTAGTAAGTATTTAACTCACCAATTAACCAATTAACTTGTTCCATTTCAGATTCACCATTCGTGCTTTTTGAAAAGTATCTTCTTTCGTAAAGGTTCACCCCTCCTTCAATACTTCTGCCGGGTCCTGTCGAATTGCGAACATGGTCGGAAGCCAGCCGGATATGACAGTTAACACCGGCGCTATAATCAGAGCCAGCAAAAGCAGGCCGGGATTAAACAGCTCCCCAGCAGCAGTTGCTCCTATATCCTTCTCCAGGGTAAGGCCAAGCCATCTGCCAAAACCAAGGCCGGCAAAAATCCCCAATGCCCCTCCAAGCAATCCCATTACCAAAAACTTGCTAAGAAATAAAAACATAATTTGCCTTGCTCGAAAACCCATCGCTCTTTGTATTCCAATTTCAGCCTTACGGTCGCGGACATTGTTAAATGCCAGTAGTCCGACCCACACAGCGCAGGCCACCATAACTAAGGGAACAAGCACCGCCGCGAAAAATTCACGTTCAGAGCGCATCTGCGTTCTGTGCCGTCTTTCTCTCTCAACTGCTGCCTTTGCTTCCTGACCCACTTTTATTCTGGACTCAGCTCTTGCAAGAGCCTTGGTTCCCTTTTCGATAACTTGTGTGCCCGGAAGGATTTGCTCTATATCCGCTCGAACCTTTCCCAGCAGATCCTCCACTCCCTGGCAAAGGCATTCGAGAGCCAGAATCGCGTTGATAAGACCTTTTTTGCCGAGAAGCTCCTGGGCCTGGCGTAAATGAATCCATGCTGTAAAATCATCTTTGCTGCCACGTTCTTCGTAGCACTTGTGAACGGTGAATTCTTTGCCAAGAAGCTTGACCTTGTCACCAACTTCCAGCCCGAGACTCTGGTGCAATCCGTATCCGAGTACAATAGTTCCCTCGGGCACCGGCTGAACAAGAGGCGTCCTCGGATCTTTGTGGAGGTTCGGGATTTCACCTCGCGTCCCGACCAGAGTAATCGTGCGTTTTTTCTCCGGCCATTTAATACTTTGCTGGAGGCTCGGTAAAAAATGACGAACCGTAATAATTCCCGAGTTCGCCAAACGCGCGGCATACTCTTCCGGCATATATTCCGAAGGATAACCTTTGATATGCAAGTCTCGAATACTCTGTTGTTTTGGAAGAATCAAAAGGTTAAATTTCAGTTTCAATGTTGCTTTTCGCATTTCATCTTTCAAAATCGCCATCTTTTTTTCGGTTTCTTCCTCTTTCTCGGTCAATATTTTTTGAGTATGAAGGTCGTGTACCTTCAGCAATGTCAAGGCTCCGGTCAGCGAACCGACGGCAACAATAACAGCGAAAATTCCTAATGCAAAACTCCGCCAGCGGTGCAGTATTTCCCTTATCATTATGTGCCAAATTTTCACGATAGTCTTCTTTCAAAACGCATAGTACGGGCTGTTCGCGAACAGCCCCTACCTGCTAATTTAGCTCGGTTACTCTTCCTGCAAAGCTACAGCCGGGTCCTGCCTGGCGGCAAGTATTGCAGGAATCCAGCTGGCGGCCACCGTGATTGCCACCGCCACAAATATCGCAAGCCCAAGCAGGTTGAAATTAAACATCCACTCATATCTGCTTTGGGTTCCCGCAAGGCGGGGTCCCTCACCAACCGGTCCCGCCCAACTGCTGCCAAGAAAGCCTCCAGCCAGGAATCCCAGAATCCCGCCGACAAGGCCTATAATGATAGCCCTCGACAAGAAGATGTAAAGTATCTGCCGGGAACGAAAACCCAGTGTGCGGAGTATCCCTATCTCCATTCGTCGTCCTCGTACATTCCCCACCGCCAGTAATGCAACCCACACGACGCATATAACCATCACCAATGAAACCAGAATCCTGGCAAAATGCGTCCTTGTTACTCTCAGTTGAGCCATATTTTTTCTTTCTCTTTCAATAGCAGCCTTTCCTTCATCCTCCACTTTAACATAGGCGTGTATTTTTGCAAGCACATCGGATGCTTTTTCAACCACGTGTGTGTCCGGGAGTATCCGCGAGATTTCGCCCCTGACTTTTGGCAGGTCCGCCCAGGCGCTGCGGCATTCAAAAGCGAGAATTTCGTTTATCAATCCCTTTTTATTGAGCAGCTCCTGGGCTTCTCGCAAGTTTACCCATATTGTCATATCATCCTCTGTGCCCAGCTCTTTATGACACTTGTGTACGACAAATTCACTTCCCATAAATCGAATCCTGTCACCAACATTCAGTCCAAGTCCCTGTTGAACTTCGTAGCCCAATACGATTTTTCCCCGTGGGACTGCCTCGAGAGTCAATTCATGGGTATACAAAGCAGGATTCACAGCTTTATCTGATGTACCTACAAGGATAACCGCCCATTTTGTTTCGGGCCACCTCACCTTCTGACGCAGCCTTGGTACAATGTGTTCAATAGTAACAATCCCGGACTGCTCCAGCCGAGAAAGGTACTCCTCCGGCATATACTTAGCTCCATAATCATCAGCATACCAGTCGCTGAGGTTCTGATCTTTGGGAAGAATAACTATGTTGAATCCGAGTTTTTGCATTGCTTTCCTAACGTCATCTTCCAGAACCCGCATTTTTTCCTGAGTCTCGACTCTTTTTTGTTCGAGGATTGATTGCGTCCGCGCATCATGTAATCTCACCAGTGTCAGTGAGCCGGCAAGGCACCCCACAGCCACTGCAACAGATAATAGTCCTAATCCAAAATTGAGTTTGCGGTGAAGAATCTCTTTAAGTACCAAATGTGAGATGGTCATAATAATTACTACTTACTGAAACCGTCCTTCAATCTCAAAGTCGCGATTAGTCCAGCTCAAATATCCACGCTGGTTACCAGCTGCCAGATAGTTATAGGTGCCCCTTTCTGCGCGGACTGATAGCCATTGTTCCTAAAACGACCACCAGCAGAATGACCGCCAGACACACCCCAGTTGTTCCCATAATGCCTAATCCAAGAACTTTTCGCTCTTTGACTTCGACCGCGTTGACCGGTACGTCGTTAACCGGAGTTGGAGCATCCATAGAGGCGGTGACATTATCCTCCAGAGAATTTCCGATTTCTTTGTCTTGGGTTTTCAGATTCTCTTCAGCCGGTGCTTCCGGCATTACACCCGTCAGCTCCGGCACCTCCTCATTGTATGTCTCGTAGAACTCCTCATAGAACCGCATTGCGGCTGCGTCCCAGTTTGCGGCCATAAGTACATCCACACCCGGACTCAACATTTTGATTTCACAGCCGCAGGGACCTGTCAAAAAATAGATGGTTTCTCGAATGTTATCCGACGTAATACCCTCCCCAATGAGTGCAAAAAGGACCCGACCTCGCCCAAATACGGGAAACATGACAGGCTCATCCGAATACTCGTCAAGGTCCGGCTCGCTGTTCAGCAACAAGGTCAGAAGCATACGCTCATTGGGGTCAGAACGGGAAACAGATAAAGTCGAAAATGAGTATGTTAATTCAGGCACGCCCAATTCATCAGGTATAGACTCGGCTTGTTCTTTCAGTTCCCGGGTCGCCGTTTCCAGCTCCTGTTCGAGCAGTCGAAGAGCCGCTTTGTCCTTATCGGCGTTACCCGATTCAACGAAAATCCATACCGCTGTTTGGCCTTCAATCAAACGCTCAGCCAGCTTTTGACGCGTCGGGGACTGAAGCAAAGCCGTCACCGTTGAGGGCGTGAGCCGGCCCTGCCAAATGGGGGGCATCCGACCTCTTGCCGACGGATACCAGAGAACAAGAACCGGTAGTGTCTCTCCGCCCCAGGGCGGACCTATGGCGGATTCGCTCATTAACAGACTTTTAACTTTCTCCTCTGTAGTTGTGGCAATATCCAATTCCATAATATGTAAGTTCAGAAGGTCCTCTGTCTCGGAGTCTTCCTGTCGCAGCTCATTCAGGAGCTGCTTTTCGTCCTCCGTCAACTGACCTCGATGGATTAATACCGCCTCATAATAGTCCGCCGGCCATCTTTCCATCGCGTATCGAAAAACCGGCACTGAACAGGCAAAGGCCGACACCGGTACCAAAACGAAAAGGACCATTAAACAGAGGACAGAGGACTGAGGACAGAAGACAGACTCTGACTTCTGACCTCTGACTTCCGGCTTCTGAACTCTGACCTCTGAAGTGCGCTGTCGTTTCATATCTTTAGACCTCTATTACTCATTTTCTGCAAAACACCATATTTTACCATTTTCGGTCGCAAGATACAACCGGTTATTCGCCGCAGCCATTCCATCCCACACGGGTATCGATTCAAGTTTGTATTCTGCTACTTTTTTCCCATCCGAGGCGGATACAACTAACAGCAAACCTCCTTTACTACCTCCGAGGGCGGCATTTTGTTCGGTGAGCTTTGCCTGAATTACGGGATCATTAGGGCTCTTGAACGCCTCCTCCTCGTCAACCAAATCCAACGGCCCGGCGATGAATAGTGTTTTGTTTGCCTGCCCCTGCGTCTGGCTACGCAAGTCGGGATTGTGGGCCAGAACCATAGCCCGGACATGAAGCGAAGGTTCCTCATCCAACCAATTGAAACTGGCGGCAGAGCGGGCCGACAGCGGGAAACTCTTGCGAACTCCCCTGTCAGCAACAGAAGAGTTTCTCTTTTTGGAGCTGGCATTCATTTGGCGTTCAGCCGCCACCACGCGTTGAATTGATTCGGCCTTGATTTGCTTGTCGGCGGCATAAAGCTGATATTCCAAAACCGATGATTGACACAGATACTCGGGCTTGCGCCCGAAGCTATAGACAGAGGACTCGTCACAAACCATAATCCGCCCGGACGGCACATAACGGCCGGCACGGGGCCATCCGCCCCAGCCCGAAGCGACACTTTTGCCAAGCATCCAATAGGAGCGGTGGAACCATGAGTCGTCCAGAAAGCCGATTGTGCAGAACAGATGCGTTCCATCGCCGGTCTGCTCGGTGGCGTCCCTCGGGGCGATTTGCTGGCGTGTCCCCTGCAGGTCGAACCGCTGAGACCGCATATAGACATATTGGCCGTCACTTGACAAAACGTCCGTCAGTGCGACCGGCATATTCAGCCCTTTGACGTACACCTGCAGATTCTTTCCGGTTTCTGGGTCGCGGTCATCGAGAATATTCTCAGATAGTTTTTGCCCTGTTTTCGGGTCGAGCCGTAAGAAGCGTATCCCTCCGTCCATGAACATCGACCTTCCTGCAACGCAGTACAAGACATCGTCCTGGACGAGCACACTGCCGTGGACCGGCCAGACTGATTCCAACTGCTCAAACGCCGTCAATCGCAGGTCTTTTGGCGCTGCGCGGAAACGCCAGGCAAGTGCACCGTCGGAGGCGGCAAGACAATAAATCCAGCCGTCGGCAGAGCCGAACAGGACCCGGCCCTGATAGATTGTAGGCGGTGAGTCAACCCGGCCGCCGGTCGTGTAGCTCCAGAGTATTTTCCCTGAGCTTTCATCAAGGGCATATACCGTATGGGTGTCGATGGATGCCACGAAAAGCTTGCCATCGGCAAGCACCACACTGCTGAGTTTGTCACCCAGGTCGGTTTGCCATGAGCGTTTCAACTCGGCTGGGATGGATGTTTTTGTGAAGCCGCTGCGCGCCGGGTCGTGGCGATATGTGGGCCAGTCTTCCGTATTTTCTATTTTTGGTTGTCGATTATAAACTTTAGTGTATGCCGGGCCGCGCTCAAGTCTGTCAGCGTCAGGTACTTCCTTCGGGACATCGCGTGAGGCGGACGCCGGAGCCAAAGCATTGAATCCATACAGCTTCGACTCAATGTAGCAGGCACAGGGATGTTGTGGCGCGTAAACCAGCCCGTTAGAAGGCATAATACCGTAAAGGCAGGCGCCTCGCACCCAGTGATTTGTGGTCCAGTGTTCCGAGTCCGGGTCAATGAATTCGATACCGGTTCTCGACGTTAGTATATACCGGTCGGTCGCCTTGCTGCGATGGCATCTATGGTGGAACCAATAAATGTCAATATCAGGTGGAAACTCTTTTTTGATTTGACCTGTGTGCAGGTCCACTCCCGTGAATACACCTGAGTCTTTTCCGTTTGCGATTGCCCCGGACCACACCAGGCCGTCGATAACAAGAAGGTCCTCGGGAGAATTATGTCCGGACCGGGCTTGCTTGGCCGACCATAGCGTCTCGCCGGTTTGCGCCGAGAAGGCCGTTATGGCCCCCTTTCCACCTGAGAACAGTACGACATCCTCGTACACGACAAGTGTCGGGGCGTAGCCGGTTAAAATAGGAGAGCGTCGGGAGACATTTTCCGATTTCCACTTTTGGTCGCCATTTTCCCTATCTAAGCACACGACCTTTTCCCCATCATGGAAGTAAACGTATTGGGGGTCAGCGGCCAGAGTCAGCGGAGTTATACGCTGGGCCTTCTGCCACAGGACTTTCCCTGTGTCGGCCTGGACAGCCATTATTCTTCGCTCTTTTTCATCCCACGCCCAGTCTTTGTTTGCTCGATTCGTAGGGTCCCAGATATACGTGGACTTCGGCCTGAACTCTTTCCACTTTACCGGAGAATCTGTAACCAGCAGGAACAGCACACCATCCGAAGCAATGACCTCCTCGGTTGTTTTAGTGTCTTCATAGGTGCGAATAGTCCGGCCCGTCGCCGCATCAAGCACAGTCAACGGGGCATCGAGTCCGAGCGTAACATAGACGCGGTCTCCTACGGCGACCAGCCGGCGAGGAAGCTGGGCAGGGCCGCTCTTGAGAGGCCAGAGATGAGTATTCCACGACGAAATCGGCTGCTTCCACAAAATGGTGCCGTTGAAAGCGTCCCTCGCAATGAGAAACCATTTCGGCGGCAATTGGATGGAAGCCTTCGGCCCTTCATCGATGATGTAAAAGATTCGTCCGCCTGTCGATACCAGGGCGTTCACGCTGGACATGTGGTCGTGGTGCCGTGCCCACCTTGGGCTTCCGACCCATTGCAGATGGCGAGGCGGTCCGACGACCGTATCGTGGGCCACGGCATTGTTGCTTGCATCATGCATGTAATGCGTCCATTCGTCCATCTCTTTGGGACGCGGCTTGACCGTCTTTGTCCATATATCACCCTTCTTGATGTAAGCAACGCCGTTGGGGACCAAAACGCGCAAAATCTCGTCCATCGGGACATCCATCTGCTGCTCCGACACGACAAGGTTGACAAGGTTGTCGGTGTACGGCAGGCGGTTACCTCTGAACTGCTCGACCGATACCTTGCCGTAAAGCTTGAGCGACTGGATATGCTTACGGGCCTGCTCGATGTTCTTTGCATCGGCGTCCAGGCCGTGAACCAGGTAACTGTCATTTGCGCGCAGTGCGGCCGTGAGCTTACCGTCCCCACAGTTCACATGAACTATCAAGCCGCCTTTGACACCGCTTGCGTCTAAGATTTGCTGTGCTTGCTCAGCTTCCGGGGAAGAGTCCTGTTCCACGCAGCCGACCAGAATGACTGCCAGCACCAATAACACAACAATACTCGTGCTAATGAACTCCGCCGTGGCTCGCCTGGCGGAGCCAAGTCGCGACAGGTTTATCTTTGTTCGTGCAATCATTATGAGACTTCCTTTCAGTTTGGAGATATATTAACGGTTTCTACCTTTTTACTAAAGAAGTTCTTGTCCGTCAATTTAATTTTTACAGTTGACACGATTTATGCCCTTTAGTATGATTGTTCGAGCACGATTTGCAAGAGGCAGATTGTCTTTGGTAAAGGGAGGAAGGACAGAAGGCTAAGAGTTTGAAGCTTGTTTGTCGGTGTCGATGCTGGTATCGAAACCGGAAGCTCGACGTTGGATGCTCGAAGAAAAGCGAGTTTGGGTTCTCGCAAGGCGGGATCCCTTCAAGCTTCTATGACAAGCATCGATACGAGCATCGACAACCTTAAACGAAAAGGGTATTTTACAAAATGCGATTAATTCTGCTTGATAGCCCCGATGAGATCAGAGGCAACTTTTACCCTATGGCGTTGAGTCACCCACTCTGGGAGCTTCGATGTGGTTTTAGCTCACTTGGTCAAAAGCTCATCGATAAGGTCGGGGTGAACGATGTGGCCTATTTCGTGGCTGATTATATGGCAGATTCATATCGCGCCAAGGCCGAATCCGCCTCCAGCCCAGTCAACCCAGCCCCTCCGAGGGGCGGGGTCAACGACTCGTCCAGCACTAATCCCGACTCCAAGCCGCAAGTTTTTTCAAAGACTGGAACAACGGGATTAGTGCTGGACGGCGATGACCTGCTTGTCGTGGACCCGCGTCTCAAGGCGGAAAGCTTTGATGTAGCGGCCAACGGCCCCAGTGAGGTCGGGCTGGATGAACAAGGAAACCTGCTCTATGCCCGCATCGCCAAGGATGACCTTGTCAAGCTGCCGACAGACGAGATCGGAAAGTTTATAGCTGAAGCTAAGGCGAAACTACCCAAAGTCAGGTCTACACTGCCGAGGTGGCAGTACATCTGGGACCTGATTCTGGCTAATGCCGAGCAAATCACGGCTGACTTTGCAGCAGCGGGGCAATACGGTATTGAGGGTACTCTCGAACAGCCGAACGCCATTCGGGGCAGCAAAAAGGACGTCTATATCGCCCCCGGCGCGATAGTACACCCGATGGTAGTTATCGATGCCGAGCACGGCCCGGTCTATATCGACGAGGATGCAGAAATACATCCTTTCACTCGTATTGAAGGGCCCTGCTACATTGGGAAGAAAACAATCCTGCTCGGTGCAAAGTGTCATGAGGGTAATTCAATCGGGCCTCTCTGCCGGATCGGGGGTGAAGTGGAAGAGTCGATTATCCACGGGCACTCGAATAAGTATCACGATGGTTTTTTAGGGCATGCCTATGTCGGCGAGTGGGTCAATTTGGGGGCGTTTACGACCAACAGCGACCTGAAAAACGACTACTCCACCGTCTCGGTAATGTTAGACGGACGGCGGGCGATCGATACCGGCTCGGTTAAAGTCGGCTCTCTTATCGGAGACCACGTTAAGACGTCAATCGGGACGCTTTTTAATACCGGCTCTTATGTAGGGCCGATGGCCCTGATTATGGGCACAGGTAAGCCGCTGCCGAAGTTTATACCGTCATTTGCATGGTTCATTGAGGGTGTCGTAACAAAAGGATTCGGCAAAGGGAAATTGTATGAGACGGCCAAGATGGCAATGAGCCGTCGCAACTGCCAATGGACCGAGACCGAGCAGACTATGTGGGACGCCGTATTTGAAATGACGGCACCGATGAGGAACCAGGCCATTAAAAAAGGCCGAAGAGCAATGTTAAACCGATAGAAATGAAACTGAAAGCGTAGAATCTGGTTTGGCGTTGTCGAAGCTGGTATCGAAACTGGAGGCTGGAATCCGGATACCGGATAAAATTCATGAATTCGGCTTTGGACCGGGACTTTGCAAAATGCT
>CAZLIO010000046.1:0-13063 GCA_964559025.1 uncultured Pirellulales bacterium
TCACGCGGATAAGTTAGCGTCATCTCCACCTCTGAATATTTGAGTTTGCCCTGCTGATTGTTGTCGTAGAATACCGGCATCGACTTGCCGCCTCCGTGAACGATAGTCTCTTCCATATAAGAACCAGTGGTTTCATCGCCGACCATCGAGCCGGTTCCATTGCCGGGATGGGGTAGTAAAGTAGGATGCGAAGCATAGCCAAGCCCGTCTATCCATGACCACCATATCTCATTATTGCCAATGTCGTAGTCCTCAAAATCATCCACAATAAGGAAATTGGCGGTCGTAAAGCTCCAAACAGGGCCTATCCACGGACCGTCCGGATTGGCGTTATTGACCTCATCAATCCGCCAGTAGTAAGTGCTGTTCCACTCAAGCTTTCCGGGGCCATAGCTCTCGGAACCAAGGTTTCCGCTAGCTTTATATTCAGGTGAACTCGTATCGGCGTTTTTCACTGCATCTTTATCTGTCCCGAAATAGACCTGATGTGAATCGGCAAAGACTCCGTGCGACCATGTAAGAATCGGTGACTGGGTTACATCAACAGCACCATTAGCCGGCTCCGGGCTACCCACAGCACCTTGAGTAATAAAGCTCCAAACCTCGCCTTTATATGTATCGATACCATCAAACTCATCGACCCGCCAGTAGTAAGTCTTAGCCAATTCAAGTGGGCCGGGACTATATGTTGCAGAACCCTGTGGAAGTCCACCAGCGGCGTTGTTAACATCGTCAAAATTGTCATCGAAGTATACGGTGTGCAATTTAGAACCGAAACCTCCAGTCCAGCTAAGTTGCACATCCACAGCCACAGACTCAGCACCATCAGCCGGGTCGGGAAAGTATGCAGTCTTGGGGGGAATACTGAAACTCCAAACATCTCCTTTCCACGGACTGTTCGGCTCAGTTTCGTTAACCTCATCGATTCGCCAGTAGTAAGTCGTGCCGGGCTGCAGGCCCTCCGGAGCTGGGAGACCCGGGAATCCGACCACCTGGAATGCAACACCCAGGTTGCCGACAAAGGTCCCTTCGGCACCGTCGTTGACATCATCGAAGTTAGTTCCGAAGTACAAATCATGCGAGATAGCAAAGTCTCCAGCTCGCCAGGAGAGATTGGCCCAGGTGTTTTCGTATAGAGAGCCGTCTTTGGGGAAGGGGACTCGCGCAACAGGGAAGCCCTGCCCTGCCTCATTCATGACAGCCTGAATCTCGGCTTGGGTCAGTGCTCGCTCGTAAATTCGAGCTTCGTCCAATAATCCGTCGAACCACCTGTTGGATGCATGCGGATTCTGGCCTATCGTCACGTCCATAGCCTCAGCCGTATTGATCGGCTCATCCGCTATGTCCGCATTGCTGCTTTCCAGGACCCCGTCCACATAGAGCTTGGTTTCTGTGATATCCGGAGAGCCGTCGTCTTCCAGGACTACAGCTATATGGTGCCATTGATCGTCTGTGAGAATCGTTGTGCCATAGTGGTAACCGTTGTGGACTTCGCAACGTAACTGGCCGCCGTCGTTGATCCGTACGATCCATTTGGCACCGGCAACCACCGGCGCCCAGCCGAAAATAACGCCGGGAGCGGTCGTGGTCTTGATCCAGGCCGTACATGTACGTGGAGTTGTTCCAAGAACACCTTTGTATCCGGGAACGACAACATAATTACCTAATGAAATCCTCAGCGCGCCACCTATCTTTCCATCAGTCCACTCGGGAGAGCCCACGAATTCGGCGTTGCGACTATAGTCACTTGAGTCAAGGGGCGTAGTCCCGGAGCCATCGTCAAACGTCCACCAGCCCATAAGGCTTGGGTCATCAGCGCCCAGGCCCGGTATAGCTGCACCTAACACCGAAAGAAAAGAAACTAAATAAATCAATTTCTTGCACATAATAATCCTCCTTAAAAATAAATTTAGGTTGTTAATTGAAATGTAAAACCTTACTGCACCTGCGAGCACAAAGTTTCAATTGCAACTCTGTGTCACACATAATAACTTCTCCTCTATTTGGAAAATTATATGAATTGTGTCCACTGGATGACCTTAAAGCAACAGATACCTGACTGCGCAGCCACAAGCTTCATTAATATTATTTATATCAAATTATACACGTTTCCGTCAAGGGAAATCCCTTGATAATACACTGGTAAGCACACATCTCACGGTCCTTATGGCACACCATATATTTGTTATGAGAGCAACAGATCGTCAGGAGCTTTTGGACCAGCGCCACCAGCCAACCAGAAGTGCACTTGGCCGTGCGCGATACGATTCAAAAATGGCCCCATTTTCGTGATATGTAAAATACCAGAACTCTTCGAAAAGTCACCTCTTTCAGGAGCTGGAATACACCCTGATTTCCAGGTGACATTATGATTCCATTTTGTCGCAGCAACGACTTATTATTGGGCAATTGACGTGTATGACTCCAGCGTAAACGACACAGACCCGATTGTCCTGAGCCCTGTCTTTACAT
Source organism: uncultured Pirellulales bacterium (assembly GCA_964559025.1). Taxonomy (GTDB): domain Bacteria; phylum Planctomycetota; class Phycisphaerae; order Sedimentisphaerales; family Anaerobacaceae; genus NIOZ-UU13. Next base: position 2,473 of record CAZLIO010000046.1, read on the forward strand.
TCGACACAAAGAACATAGCACCAATTGTTGATGCTGGCGAAGACGTTCTCACTTGGCTGACAGATGGTAAGGTAGACGTCCAATTGAACAGTACGATCTCTGATGACGGAACACCGGGGCCGTATACGGTTTCGTGGACTGTCCAGAACGAACCCGCGGCGGGAAGCGCGACGCTTTTTCCCTTAAGCGCTGACCAGGAAGACATTACTGTTACACTTACAGAGTTGGGCCAATACGTGCTGAGACTTGAGGCAAATGACGGGGAGCTAATCGGCGGCGACACTGTAGTAATCAATCTTTACAGCGATAGCTGCGAAGCCGTGAAGTCAATGCCCGATTACGAGCCGTTTCCTGGGGACCTAAATGGTGACTGCATCGTCAATGATCTGGACCTGGCCATATTGCAGGAGGACTGGCTTAAGTGTAATGCCTTAAATTGCAGTGGCTTAGGGAACTAAAACTGCAAAGAATCGTTTGACTTAAAAGGAGCACTACGACTAATATTATGTCGAATAAGTAAAATATAATGTATTTCAAAATTTCTGTCGAGCTTGCATAGAACTGTTTGAAGCAAAAGGAGGCAAGATCATTGGGTAATACTTTTACAAAACTAATGGCTTTCAATTGTGTATGGACCATGTTATCTTTGGCATCCTGTTCAAGTTATTCCTCTAAGGGACGCCTATCGGCGGAAGCAGACTCTCGGAATTCCCCGCCTCAGGATGAGCTTGAGGAAAGCTCGGTCGATTCGGAGCATATCCTGAAGTTCCAGGCACAAGAATTTTTCCCTGTTACTGTTGATGTCGATATGTCCAGACCAATTGGCAAATTCCCTCGAATTTGGCGTTTTTTTGGGGCGGATGAAGCGAATTATGCATACCTGGAAAACGGAGAAAAGCTTATTAAAGAATTAGGAGAACTTGCCCCCCAAGAAGTATACTTTCGGGCTCATAATCTGTTGACATCCGGCGATGGGACACCAGCACTCAAATGGGGCTCAACAGGGGTATATCGCGAGGATGCAAACGGCAACCCGGTTTATGACTGGACCATTCTGGATCGGATTTTTGATACTTATCTAATGCACGGGGTAAGGCCTTATGCACAGATCGGTTTTATGCCAAAGGCTCTTTCCCTCGAACCGGAGCCTTATCAGCATAAATGGAATCCGGACTTGAGGTACAAGGAGATATTTACCGGCTGGGCGTATCCTCCCAGTGATTATGATAAATGGGGGGAGTTGGTGTATCAGTGGGTCCGGCATTGCGTGGACAGATATGGCGCTTCAGAAGTAAAGTCTTGGTATTGGCAGACATGGAACGAAGCGAATATCGCCTACTGGCAAGGTACTCCCGAAGAGTTTTTCAGGCTTCATGATTATGCCCTTGATGCGGTACGACGTGCGCTTCCGGATGCCCGTGTTGGCGGACCGGATACAGCTGGTCCGGGGGGACAATTTATGCGAGCTTTCCTTGAACACTGTTTACGAGGTATAAATTACGCAAACGGCAAAAAGGGGACTCCGCTTGACTTTATTTCGTTCCATGCCAAAGGCCAACCGAAATATGTAGATGGTCATGTACAAATGGGTATGGACAGTCAACTTCGTGCTATCGACAGAGGATTCGAACTTATTGCGTCCTATCCGGAACTGACAGGAATTCCGATTATTATTGGCGAATCCGATCCAGAAGGCTGCGCTGCTTGCCAGGGCGAACATTTAGGTTACCGCAACGGTACGATGTATTCAAGTTACACGGCCGCAAGCTTTGCCCGGAAAATGGATCTGGCGGACAAACACAAGGTCAATCTGAAAGGAGCACTAACCTGGGCCTTTGAGTTTGAAGACCAGCCTTACTTCGCGGGATTTCGTTCATTGGCTACGAATGGTATTGATAAGCCGGTACTGAATGTTTTCCGCATGTACAGCAAGATGAGTGGGCAGCGCCTATCGGTAAATAGCAGCGGCGCTGTTCCGCTCGATACGATACTCAAAGAGGGAGTTCGAGAAAAGCCGGATGTTTCTGCGCTAGCTACCTTGGATAAGAATGAAGTATGTGTGATGCTATGGCATTACTATGATGAAGATATTCAGGGTCCGCAGGCGGGTGTTAAACTGACATTAAGTGGTCTGCCTATTCGGTTCGGCACGTTACAACTTCGGCATTATTGCATTGATCAAGAATATAGCAATGCCTATGCTTTATGGAGGAAGATGGGCTCTCCCCAGCAGCCGACAGCACAACAGTATGCTCAACTTGAAAAAGCTGGGCGTCTGACAGAAATAGACAGGAGGCAATCCTGCCGGGAGGAGAACAATCAAATCATATTGGAACTTGATATGCCGCGCCAAGCCGTATCGCTGCTTGTATTTGAGTGGAGCCCAAGAAACAACTAAGGATTCCTTTAACATCACCAAATTAAAGGGCAGTAATTTACATAATGCATGCGATATCTATAAAAAATTTCTCGGACCAGTGTTGCTAGCCTAGCCAGCGAAGGGCTCTGTCAAAGCGTGGGAGGATGTGCACAAGACCCAGAGTTTGGGGTATCAAGTTCAGCCAGAATTTCTCAAGGCCCTTCGAGAAGCTTCAGGAAGAGAAAGATGAATTAATGCGTCTCAATACTCCCTGCCGATTCCCCAGCCTGTTGTACAGAAAAGCTCTTGCTAATCCATTTGGTGGGATTGGCATGGTTAGCAAATCAGAAAGTTCATTAGTCTTGGCTTCAACTTCTCATCAGGATAGGGTTTTTCGGAGGGACACGTGGGAATGGTTTGTGCTCGCTTGGGAGATAGTATGATTTGGAACTGAGAACCGACACAGGGTGGTTTTGTTGTCATCTGATCAAATTACCCTCGGCTCATCCGAGTTGAAAGCGTTCACAACCACTGGCTACTCGCCCGGATTCTACCCAGATATGAGTTTTTTTACCCTACGGGTTAGAAAAGCCCTGTCTCTGCTTTACACGCAGGAGGCCACAGGTTCAAGTCCTGTATCGCCCATTCATAATCTCATATCTGATAAGGTATTATTTTTTACTTTGTAAATTAAAAAGCGTAAAACTTTTTGGGCGGAAAGCTGTATCATTTCGGTTTCGATGTCTTGTTTTTCAAGCACTACCAAGAGCAGGGCTTGTGGTTTTGTTCGGAGGTGCCCGGCTTGTGATAAAAATTAGGTCACAAAAGGAAACTATTGCACGGAGTGTGGGAGTAACTACATCCAAGCCGAGACCAGGGAGCAGGAGTGCAACCGGTTTTATAACGAGCATTATTTTTTTAATGCGCTCAGGCAATCCGGACAAAACAGCTCGCCGGATTCCGTTTTAACCAACTGCTCGTGGGGAGAATCTTTCCTGCCGCAAATGTCACAGGTTCCATTGTTTCCTGAAACAGTCTGAATTTCGATTGGAGCAGCCTGATTATTGAAACCAGCCCCCGTTTTGAGCATGGTTTCAAAGCCGGCCCTTTTTCCAGCTTCGGCTCTGCGCCTTGCTTTAATTTCTGCTTTCAACTTTTGTTCGGCCTCTGCTCTGGCCTGGGCTTCAGCTTTTCTCTGCTCTCTGGCTCTTGCTATAATCTTGAGATAACCTTTTCTTTCAGCTTTAGCCTTCGCTTTGGCAGCGGCATTCTCTTCAGCCCTGGCTATCTTCTCAGCCCTGGCACTCGTTACTTCTTTTAACTCGGCTTCCAAAGTGGCTCTTTTTTGAGCTTCAGCTTCGTTCTCAGCTTCGGCCCTGCATCTTGCTTCAATCTCGGCTTGTAACTTTTCCTCGAGATCAGCTCTTGCCTTAGTCTGGACTTCAAGTCTATTTTCCGCCTCGTGTCTTGCCTGAGTTTGGTCTTTCAGCTGACTCTCTGTCTCTGCTATTTTCTGGGCATAAGACCTGAGTTTCTCTTCAGCCTCAGACCTTGCCTGTTTTTCATCTCTTGCACGGGTTTCAGATTCAGCCCTGGCTTCGGCTTCGGCCTGGGCCCTGGCCTGTAACTCTCCACAGACCCTTGCTTTTTCCTCCAGCTCTTTTTTCGCCTCTTGCTCAGCTTTAGCTCTGGCCTGGGCTTCCGAAGCGGCTCTTTCATCCGCTTCAGCTTTGGCCTTTGCGTGAGCTTCTTCCCTGGCCTGGGCTGCCGCCCTTTCTTGTGCTTCGTCTGCTGCTTTCTCCTGGGCCCTTTGTCTTGCTTGGATTTCGGCTGTCAATTTTTCATCGGCCCCGGCTCTTGCTTGGATTTCCAGTTGAAGTTTTCTTTCCAGCTCTGCTCTTGCATGAGCCTGGGCTTCAAGCTGCCTCTCTGTCTGGTCTAATGTCTGGGCATAAGACCTGGCTTTGTCTTCAGCTTCAGCTCTGGCCTGTCTTTCTGCTGCTGCTTCAGCCTCAGCTTCAGTCCTGGCCTTTTCTTCAGCCTGGGCCCTGGCCTGCAACTCTCCACAAATCCTGGCCTTTTCTTCCAGCTCCCTTTTCGCTTCCTGCTCAACTTTGGCCCTGGCTTCTGATTCTAATCTTGCTGTCTCCTGTGCCTCGGCTTTGGCCTTTTCATGGGCCTGGGCTCTGACCTGGGCTTTTGCCCTTTCTTGAGCTTCTTCTCCAGCTTTTTCCTCTGCTCTTTGCCTTGTTTGTATTTCAGCTTTTAATTTTTCCTCCGCCTCGGTTCTGGCCTGAATCAGAGCTTGGATGTTTCTTTCTTTCTCAGCTAATGTCTCGGCATAAGACCTTGTTTTCTCCTCAGCTTTAGAACGGGCCTGTCTCTCTTCATTTGCTCTGGTTTGGGCTTCGGACCTGGCCTTTGTTTCTGCTTGGGCCCTGGCCATTAACTCTCCACAGGCCCTTGCCTTTTCTTCCAGCTCGGTTTTCGCTTCTTGCTCGATTCTGGCCCTGGCCTGGGCTTCTGCTCTGGCTCTATCTTCGGCCTCCGCTTTAGCCTTTGCTTGAGCCTCGGCTCTGGCCTGGGCTTTTGCCCTTTCTTGAGCCTCTTCTGCAGCTGCTTCCTCTGCCTTTTGTCTTGCTTGCGTTTGGGCTTTTAGCTTTTCCTCTGCATCGGCCCTTGCCTGGGCCTCTGCCTTCCACTGCTCTTCGGCTTTGGCTTTGGCCTTGAGATGGCCCTGGCTTTCAGCTTTTTCCCTCGCTTTTATTGCGGCCTTTTCTTCAGCCTTTGCTATTCTCCTGGCTCTGGCATTAGTTACTGCTTTCAACTCGTCTTTGATAGCTGTTCTTTTTTCAGCTTCTGCCTTGGCCTCATCTTCGGCCCTGAGTCTTGCTTGCGTTTGGGCTTTTAACTTTTCCTCCGCCTCGGCTCTGGCCTGAGCCTGGGCTTTGGCTGTGACCTGGGCTTTTGCCCTTTTTTGTGCTTCGGCTGCTGTCTTCTCCTCCGCACTTTGTCTTGTTTCAATTTCGGCTTTTAACTTTTCTTCTGCCTCGCTTCTTGCCTGCGTCTGGGCTTGCAGTTTCCTTTCTATTTCAGCTATTTCCTGAACATATGACTTCACTTTCTCCTGGGTCTGGGCTATGGCTTTTTCCTGGTCCTGGGCTATGGCCTGAGCTTTGGCCTTTTCCTGGACTTGCGCCTTTAGCTTCTGCTCTGCTTCGGTTAGTGCTTCACTGTATGACCTGGCTTTGCGCTCTGCCTCACTTCTGGACTTGGCTTCGATTGTTGCTTTTTCCTCGGCTCTTGCCGCAGCCTCCATATAGGCCTTGGTTTTTTCTTCGGCCTTAAGTTTCGCTTCTCTTTCAGCCCTAACTGTTTCCTCCGCGTTGGCCCTGGCTTTTGTTTCGGCCCTCAAGCTTTGTTCTACTTCGGCCAATGTGTCGACATAGGCTTTTCTTTCAGCTTTTACCTTGGACTCGGTTTCAGCTTTCTCTCTGGCTTCGGCCCGCATTATTGCTTTGGCTTCAGCCTTGGCCTTTCTTTTCGATTCTGCCTTTTCTCTTTTTTCAGCCTTTGCTTTTGCCTTGGCCTTATGCTTATTAAAACAAGGAATTAACATATGGTGAGGCCAATGTTTTTCTCCGCATATGTGACATGTTGGTACGAATTTTTCATCTTGGGACCCGTTCGTATTTTCCGTCATTTTCAAACCTCCTTGCTCATTCTGTTTAATACATAGCACAAAGCATAGTATAGAATTGGCAGATTGCCAAGTGAAAAAACTTTTGTTTTTTAATGCTTGCTGCGAAAAGACTTATATACAATCCTGTTTTGCTTTACGCGCAGGAGGTCAACGAGTTCAAGTTCTGTATCGAGTATACGTAATCCCTTTTTTGACAATTCCATTGTAGGGAGCAGTGACTATGAATTATGATATTGCCCCCAAAAGACCTGACTGCCAAAGGCCGAGCGAGAAAAATATTAATTGATTTATCGAAAAAAGATAAGTAACTTAAGGTTACCCAAACAGACTTTTTTGAAAGGAAGGGCAGCAACCTACACGAATTAGGGGTTTTCAGTAAAGGAACAGTTTACTTGTAAAGTAGAGGTTAGCGTGAAAATTGAAGATGAGATAACCAAGGAATTCTTAGACAATATCCTGGCAAGTATGCAAGGAGGACTCTTTACTATAGACAAAGACGCCAGAATCACGTCTTTCAATCGTGCTGCCGAAAAAATAACCGGTTACAAGAAAGAGGAGGTATTGAATAAAAAGTGTTACAAAGTCCTCAGGAGTAATCTCTGCAAAGATAAATGTCGTCTAAAAAGGACATTAGAAACCGGAGAGTCAATGTTTAACTATGAGGCGATTATTCTGAACAAATCAGGAAAGGAAATTCCTGTAAACGTGACAACTTCGGCATTGCGGACCAGCAATAATAATATAATCGGCGCTTTAGAAATTTTCAGAGATTTAACCGAACGCAAGCGGTTATGGGACAAGCTTCGAGAGGAAAGAGACAAGGCCCAACAGTACCTCAGTGTAGCACGAGTTATAATCGTGACCCTCAACTTTGAGGGAAGAGTAACTCTTATCAACAAAATGGGCTGTGAAGTTCTGGGCTACAAAGAAGAAGAAATTATTGGTAAAAACTGGTTTGATTTCTGCATCCCGGCCAAGACCAGGCATAAAGTGAGAGAAGTCTTCCTGAAATTGATGGCTGGAGATGTCAAGGCTGTTGAATATTATGAAAATCCTATCTCGATCAGAAGTGGTGAGGAACGGATTATCGCATGGCACAATACTACAGTCAGAGACAAATCGGGCCGCATCATTGGCACTCTTAGCTCAGGAGAAGACATTACCGAGCGTAAACGAACAGAGGCAGAGTTGATCAGATCAGAGAAGCTGGCCTCCATAGGCCAATTAGCAGCCGGAGTTGCTCACGAAGTCAACAATCCCTTGGCTGGTATTCTGGTCTATATCAAGCTTCTTCTCAAGAAGTACAAACAAAAGAAACTTCAGACTGAACAGACCGAAGAACAGCTAAAGAAGATTGCACGAGAAACGGAAAGGTGTTCCAGCATAATCAAGAACCTCCTTGACTTCTCGCGTCAAACAGAGGTGACCCTTCGACCAGTCGATATAAACAAAGTGATAGAAGCAACGTTCTCTATAGTCGGCCATCAAATCAACCTTAAGAACATAAGGCTTGAGAAGAAATTAATGGGGTACCTTCCTCTTATTCAGGGGGACTTTGATCAAATCCAGCAGGCACTGATGAATATCGTGCTGAACGCTGCTCAGGCAATGCCCGATGGCGGTGACTTGGTAGTAACCACATCAGTTGCCGACAGGGCCAAAATCGGTGACTCAATCAAAGATGCTATTAGAATTGACATCAGCGATACCGGGGTTGGCATTCCGAAAGAGAATTTGAAGAAGCTTTTCACTCCATTTTTCACTACCAAGGAAACGGGCAAAGGTGTCGGGCTTGGACTGTCCGTTGTTCACGGGATCATCGAACGACACCACGGCAAAATAGAAATAGAGAGCAACCCAGGAGTTGGTACAACATTTTCCATATATCTGGGGATTGATAATGAAAAAGACTAAATTGCTCATTGTGGACGATGAGGACATAGTGAGGGAATCACTCTGCGACTGGTTAAGCAGCATCGGTTATAAAGTGCTGACTGCCAAATGTGGAGAAGAAGCACTCCGGATAATCAAGCAGAAGAAGGTCAAGATTATGATTGCCGACCTGATAATGCCGGGCATGAACGGTATTGAGCTGATGAAGAAGGCAAGAACGATAATCCCTACGATATCAGCGGTCATTATTACAGCCCACGGCACAATTCAAACAGCAATTGCCGCCATAAGAGAAGGCGCTTATGACTATATCGAAAAACCGTTTTGCCCGGAAAAGGTCGAGCTTCTCATAAGAAATATGGTCGAACATCACAAACTGCTTGAGGAAAACATCACACTGCGCCGAAAGATTGAGGACAGAGACAGTTTCGAGGGTATTATTGCCAAAAGCCCCAAGATGATAAAAATATTCGAGCTTATCAAAACGGTAGCCCCAACGAGTGCTACAGTACTGATCACGGGAGACAGCGGTACGGGGAAGGAAATCGTCGCCCGTGCTATTCATCGCCAAAGTCAACGTCGCAACAAACCATTCATTGTAACAAGCTGCGCTGCCCTACCGGAGACCCTGCTGGAGAGTGAGCTGTTCGGTTATGAGAAAGGCTCCTTTACGGGCGCCGTGGAAAGAAGAAAAGGCAAGTTTGAGGCTGCCGATAAAGGGACTCTATTCCTTGATGAAATAGGCGAGATAGACGCCAATACACAGGTCCACCTGCTCAGAGCGCTCGAAGAGAAGAAGATTACCAGAGTTGGCGGCAACGAAGAGACCGAAGTTGATGTACGCATCATTACTGCTACAAATAGAAACCTCAGGACTATAACCGAACAGGGGAAATTCAGAGAAGACCTGTATTATCGATTAAACGTAGTGACTATCGACTTGCCCGGGCTTAGATATAGGCGGGAGGATATCTTGCCGCTGGCTGAGCATTTTCTGAAGAAATATGCCAAAGAGAATAACAAACCTGCCAAAAGCTTCGCTCCGGAGGCAGTGGAATTCATGCTAAATTACCACTGGCCTGGCAATGTCAGAGAGCTCGAAAACGTGGTCGAGCGTGGTGTAATTCTGGCTAAGGATAAGTTTATCACTCTGGCCGAATTTCCACAGGAGCTGACCAGACCAGGTCCGGTGGAAGGAAGAACCCTCGAAGCGCTGGAGAGAAACCAGATTCTAAAAGTGCTTGAGGAAACGGCGGGCAACATTGCGAGGACTGCGAAGATACTTGGTATTCACCGCATGACACTCTACAACAAGCTGAAGAAATATAATATAACAGTCAACACATTAGACACCTAATGTCGCAATTATTAGCACTTCCATCGTTCTTGACAGTTACACAGAAATTATTTCATCTATTGTAAGCCATTTAATATCCTGCCTTTAGCACAATTTATAGAACAACCTGAGATTAATGCCGTTTTTGGCACAGCTCTTGTACTATAGAAGATTGCGTACTTTGTTAATTCTCACAGGATTGCCTGGCGTTGTGCGGATAAATCTTGTGCAAATGAGAATAAAAATAAATATCTGGAGGTTTTGAACCATGAAAAAGGAATCGATTCTGGTAGTAGAAGATGAAGATATCATGCGGGAATCATTGGTTGATTGGTTTTCAAACGAGGACCATAAGATTGATGCCGCAAGTGATGCCGAAAAGGGGCTGAAGGATTTCAATCTGGATGACTACGATGTTATGATAGTTGACCTGAAGCTGCCGGGCCGTGATGGGCTTTCACTACTGAGCGAGGTCAGGGTGAAGAATCCCAAAACAAAAGTCATAATCATTACCGCTTACCCCTCAGTCGATACTGCGGTGGAGGCAATGCGCAGAGGCGCCGTTGACTACTTAGCAAAACCTTTTGAGCTGGATCGGCTTGAGACTTCAATCAGAATGACACGCGATGTTCAATTGGTCGCGGCTCCACCAGTTGAAATGCCGGTGCCTGTTGAGGCACCGCTGGCTGAAGAAAAGGAAGTTTTCCCCTGCATCTGGTATCAGGCACAAGTAATCAAGAAACGCATGTGTCCTTTTGGATACCAGTGTAGTTCCGGATGCGTCTTTCACGCAGGTATGATGAAGAAAGAAAAGTACCGCAATGATCCAAGGATTAAACCTTTTCTCGACAAAGTCAATGCTCTCGTAGGGAAGAACCAGTGCCGGTACACATTGGGTGGAGATGTCTCTTTTCGTATCTGTCCGAACCTATACCACTGCGAGCAATGTGAGTTTCACCAGGTATCCCAGGATGAAGTAGACCGTCAACTTGCTATTAAGGCTGCTCGCCGAAAAACCAAAATGGAAGACAGGGCCTATGAAGCTCCTGTTACGGGAACTAATTAGTTCCTGTTGCGAAAACAGTAACTAAATAAGAGAACCATATTGCGTCTACTCGACAGTGTTCGGGGCGTTTCGAGTTAATATTTCAAGTGGGATTGTTGTCATAGTCAAAGATATTTGGTAAAAAGATTGAAAGCTGGAAACGAACAGCATCCTCGGGTGCTGAGACAGCAAGATTCAGAAATTATTTTCTGAGCGGTAAGGATGACAGGAGCGAATATGAGCAGATTCCAAAAT
>CAZLIO010000047.1:0-13037 GCA_964559025.1 uncultured Pirellulales bacterium
AGTATTTTATTTTTTAAACCTGACCTTATTTATCATAGATATACAGGGTATACTTTTTTTGTTACCGCTTTGGCAAAAAAATTGAATATACCATTGATACTGGAATTTAATAGCTTTGACTCATGGAAATTAAAATATTGGGAAAGAAGCGGCAATATACTTAAAAAATTTCTTCAGCAATTTTTACTATTTAAAATAGTAAAAGCTATTGAGAATTTTAATTTAGACGGTTCAAGTTTTATAGTAACGGTTTCAAATCCCCTAAAATATGATTTGTTTAAAATGGGAATTCCGGAAAATAAGATAGTGGTTATTCCTAATGGATTTGATCCAGAGAAATTCAATCCAGAGTCAATAACAAATAGTCAATGCGAATCCCTGAAAAAAAAAATAAAAATAAGTAGTGATAAAGTAATTGTAGGATTTTCCGGTACCTTTGGACCCTGGCATGGTATACCGCAGCTTACAAAGGCTATTGATAAAATTATTAAAAGTCATCCTTCAAAGTCTATTCATTTTTTAATAATAGGAGATGGTGGCCGACTTAAAACAAAAATGAAAAAAAGATTGTCTAACCTTGGAGACATTACTTATACAGGTATGGTGCCTTATTCAGAGGTTCAAAGATATCTGGCTATTTGTGATATACTTGTTTCACCGCACTGCATACCGGCAGATGGAAAGGAATTTTTTGGTTCTCCAACTAAAATATTTGAGTATATGGCAATGGGTAAGGCCATAGTTGCCAGTAAACTGGGACAGATAGGGAAGATACTGGAAAATAATAAGACAGCAGTTTTAGTAGAACCAGGTAATGTAGAGCAGCTAATAGAGGGAATACTAAAATTGGTAGATAATAAGGAGTTACGTTTGAAGTTGGGAAGAAAGGCAAGAAGTGAAGTTTTAAAAAAATATACCTGGGGTAGAAATGTAAGAAAATTGCTGAATATATTTAAGAAAAGTGAAGGGGACCTTCAAAGTAATAGATGAACATTAAAGATAATATAAATTACTATAAAAGAGTATTGTTAAAAACACCTTTTCATATTTTAATGTCGAAAGTTATAAGTAGATTTTTTATTAAGGTAAAAGATTGTTGCAGGTATAGAAGAGCTGTCAACAGGGGATTGGTTATATCTGATGAGGTTTTTGTAAAAGAGGCAGGAATAAAAAGATATTATGAATTGAGTGAAGACTTACTACTTCAGGAATTAGTTGATTTTTCCTTTTTAAATTCAATTTTAAATAGTAGTGAAAGGAAATTTATTTTTTCGACAATTCCAGAAAAGGAAAGAAAAAGAATTATAGTTTCTGCGGATGGCATATGTAATCATAAATTTAATCTTCTGGGATCAAGGGAAGTGAAAGTCGCATACGGATTTAAGCCAAAAGGTGTTGAAGGCTATTCTTATAATGAGTGTTTAGATTCAAAAGAATTGGATAATTTGAAGAAGCATTTAAAAGATAAAATCAACAGTTTGGTAAACTTTGATAAAAGTGGCAGGAATATAGAATATAATCCTATTGATTGGCACCTGGATTTTAAGTCGGGCTATAGATGGGAAAATGACAAGTGGTATAAAAACATAGAATATGGGAATCTACTTGGTGTTGACGTTAAGATTCCATGGGAACTTTCCAGATTTCAGCATTTGGTTTTATTGGGTCAGGCTTATTTAATAACCGGGGATGAAAAATATTCAATGGAATATATCTGTCAGATTATAGATTGGATTGAGAATAATAGACCTCAATTTGGAGTTAACTGGAAATGTACCATGGATGTGGCAATAAGAGCGGCAAATTGGGTTCTGAGTTTATCTTTTTTTAAAGATTCAAGATTAATGACTAACAAGTTTTTACTTTATTTTATTAAAAATATCTATATTCATGGTAAACATATATTTGGTAATCTGGAGTATAGCTTAATTACGTCAAACCATTACCTTTCTGATGTTTCGGGACTGTTCTTTATTGCGGGATTGTTAGGCAAGCTAAAAATTGGAAAAAAATGGTTGGATTTTTCATTAAATGAATTTAAAAAAGAGATTGATAAGCAGGTATATGATGATGGGGGGGATTTTGAAGCCTCAACCTGTTATCATAGGCTAGTTCTGGAATTACTTTTTTTCCCATTGGTATATAGTATTAAAAAGTCAAATGAATTCAACGGCAAGAATTTTCTAAAAGTCGGAGTTAGTATGTTTGGGAAGAAATTTATTAAAAAGATGTTCAAGATGTTTGATTTTATCTTTTTTACTTTAAAACCAAACGGGAAAATGGCACAAATAGGCGATAATGACAACGGGAGGCTTTTTATCTTTAAAAACAGGATAGTTCTGGATATGAGTTATCTTTTTACTTTAGGAGCAATATTTTTTAGGGAGTCGAAATTTAAAGTGAAGGAATTTGATTTTAGTGAAGAGGCATTATGGGTTTTAGGAAAAGCTGGTTATGAGGTGTGGCAGGGATTGAAGGTGAATTTTATTGAAAATATCAAAAGTAAAGCATTTTGTGATAGTGGATTATATATTATGAGGGGAAATGGCAATTATCTAGTTGCTTCTTGCGGTCAGAATGGGCAAAATGGTAACGGTGGCCATGCTCATAATGATAAGCTTAGTTTTGAATTATGTGTAAATGGGATAGATATAATAGTAGATCCAGGTAGTTATTTATATACACCTATTCCTGAATTACGAAATAAATTCAGGTCAACTCCTTTCCATAATACTATAATGGTTGACAATGAAGAGCAGAATAGATTTAAAAAATTTAACTTGTTCTCGCTGGAAAATGATTCCCTGGTTGTGGTTAACAAATGGGAATATAATGATAGATATGATTTTTTGGAAGCGGAGCACTATGGATTCAAGAGATTGCAGAATTCAGTAATACATAAAAGACAATTCTTTTTCAGTAAGGAATACTGTTTTTGGTTAATCAGGGATATATTAAATGGTAAAGGAAATCATATATATAATTCATATTTCCATTTTAGTGATAAAGTCATAACTAATGTAAATAAAAATGATTTAGCTATAAGTGTAAAACTTGGTGATAAAAATTTTAAGATAATACCGCTGCAGGCAGAAAATTTAAGTTTATCATTGGAAAAAGGGTGGTGTTCGAACAGTTATGGTGAAAAAAATGATTCATTGGTAATAAATTATTCTAAACAAGCAGTAACTTCGACGGAGTTTATATTTCTATTAGCGTTAGATGATTTTTACTGGATTAAAGACCATGTTGAAAAGTTTTTAAATAAAATGGTTAATGAGTTTGTATAGTGTCATATTATTTATTTTTTATTAAAAATAATTGATTCAATCCTATTAAGAATTTCTGATATTTTATTATTTTCATTCCGATTTTAGTGCATATTTTATTTATATCTTAGTAATTATATAACTTTTGGTGTTGCTTTTCTGCTTCTTTACTGAAAATACTAATTTTGCTTCCATAATAATGAATGCTATTAGATATGGGGTGAGGAGTTGTTATTATTATATTCCCGGAACTGTTTAGCATTTTTGATATATCCGTAAGAATTTTTTCCGGTTTAGCTATATGTTCGATTACTGCCAACATTACGATAGTATCGTAAGGTCCGAATCTTTTAGCTTTTTCATATGTTAAATTAGAGATTTTATAAAAGTTATAACTAGGATTTAAAACTTTTGCTGTATTTATAGATTCCTGGTCTATATCTATTCCCATATATTTGCTTTTTGGGATGTATTTTGCCAGTAGGCCTATACCACAACCGTAATCGAGAACTTTACCCTTGATAAACGGTAAAGCTTTAGCAAGTCTTTTTTTTCTTAAAAAAGGTGAAAGTAAGCCATCAGTTTGAATTCTCATTATCGGAGATATTTTATAATAAAAAAACACATTTTAATATCTGCTTTTTTACATTCAGATTAATTTCTAATTGTAATAGAATAATATTATTAGCAGCAGGTTGATTATATTGTTATCTATTTTTAAATTTATAGGATAAAATTACAGGTTAAAGTATTGTCTAGCTAAAAATAAAATAATTTTACAATATTCAATCAATGTATTTTAAGAGATAAAATATGGTAAAAGATTTTAAGGTAAAAATTTTAAAGAGAATAGATATTTTGATAGTAATTATTTTTTTAGTTTTACCATTTATTTTCTTCAAAGATTCAATTAATCTCAATTCAGTTATTTTTGGAATGCGCGACGCAGAACAAGCTTTTCTTCCCTATCATTATTTAAAGTTAAATTTACTTAAAAATTTTGAATTACCTATCTGGAACCAATATATCTTTAATGGTTTTCCTTTATTTTCAAATCCCAGTGCGTATGTATTATACCCTGTTACTTTAGTCCTAGGTTTGCTTTTTCCTGCAACTGTATCATTTAACTTATCAGTTCTTATTCATTATTCTCTGGCTGGTATATTTATTTACTTATTTTTACGTGAATATAAATTGACCAGGATTGCATGTTTTACAGCAGGATTAATATTCATGTTCAGCGGATTTATGATTACTCATAGAGACCATATTACAATGTTATATACCATAGTTTGGTTCCCCTTAATCCTTCTTTTTTTAGAGAAATATAGGAAATCAAAAAGAGTGGAATTTATTTTCCTTTCCTCTATTTTTTATAGTTTTTCTTTTTTTGGAGGCAATCCCCAGATGTTCTTATATGGTTCTATAGTAATATTGTTTTTTATTTTATTTTATTCATTTCTATATAATGGGATTCAAAAATATTTCATTTTTTCACTATCCATTTTTTTGTTTGTACTCTTATTGATAAGTATACAGTTGATACCGAGTTATATATTAATGAAAAACAGTATAAGAGATGCCATAAGCTATACTTTTTTTAGCGATTTTTCCTTTAGCCCTAAGTTGCTTCCAGTTTTGTTTTTCCCGTTTATTTTTGGCTCCGGTTCACATGTTATACAGGGTGTACCTAAATATTTTGGGCCGTGGAATTCTGGGGAAATGCTGATATATTTTGGTATTTCTACAATTCCTTTTCTAATATTTGGTTTTTTCAAAAAAAATAAACATAAATTTTTTTGGATATTTGTGTTATTTCTTTATTTTATCTTAGTGTTCGGCAGATATAATCCTCTATACAGGATTTTATACTATATACCTTTACTTAATAAATTTAGGATACCTGCAAGGCATTGGTTTGAATTTGGGATGGCTTTTTCAATACTGGCTGGGTTCGGCTTTGATTATTTTATCAGTCTAAGTTCTAAAAAAACCAGAAAAATAATTATAAGTATAGTTGTATTTCTAACCATAGTAATTACTAGTTTTTTTATGTTTTATCTTGCTGTAAATAGCGGGCTAAAAGAAAAATTATTAAATTTTTTCATTAATGATACTGATAAGGCAAAATATTTTCTACAAAACTTTAATCTTGTCAATTATTCTATCTATATTCCCTTGATCATAATTATCGTCACAATAGCTATATTTGTAGTAGCTTTATTTAAGAAGAATAAAGTAATCTATTTTTTATTAGTACTCCTGATATTTTTTGATCTTTTTTCTTTTGGACATTTTTTAGATAGAAATAGAGATAGTTCCTATATTTATAATGAATTGGAAGCTTCCGATGAATTAAAATTCCTGAAAGAGGAGGAAGAATTATTTAGAGTGTTTCCTATAACTTATAAGACTTCAGGATATAGACTGTATGCAAATATGAATATTTATTATGGCATTAATATTATTGATGGACTTGACGCTATGCAACTTGAGGATTATGGAAGCATTACAAGCATAAGAAACGACCCTGGGTGGGGAATTGATTGGAAGAAATTATTGCAGAACAATAATATAATTTCGATGTTGAATACCAAATATATTATTGCACCTTATCCTGAAAATATAAGTGATTTTATGCATAATATAGAAGAAGATGATCATTTGGATAATATAGAGCAAGGATATGGGCAAGATAATTATAAGATTGTGTATAGTAATGACAATATCCTGATTCTTGAAAATCAAAATTTTATCCCTAGATTTTATTTTGTTAAGAATGTACAGGAAGTTGATAATGTAGAACAGGTAAAAAAAATATTATGGAAGGAAGATGTCATCTGGGATGGCAATAAATTTAATCCGCAAGATACTGCACTTGTTGAGAGGATAGATTTTGATAAGAGAAAATTTGATAATACCAGTACTGAAATTAATATAGCTGATTATAGAAATAATAGCATTGTTTTAGAAGTTAAATCAGAAAGTGATGTTTTTATGGTATTTTCAGATACTTATTATCCTGGATGGAAATCATATATTGATGATAAGGAAACAAAGATTTACAGGACAAATGGAATATTAAAAGGAATTTACATTCCCAAAGGCAGTCATACAATTAAGTTTAATTATTTGCCTCCTTATTTTTTACCATCAAGTATAATTAGTTTTTCTACTTTTGTGCTAATAATTTTAGGTACCATACTTATTATTTTAAAAAGGAAGAAGAAAGAGAAATCTTTTAAATAAAGAAATGAAATTATATTATTGTGCATTTGAAAGTATTTTTGATCCAATTTTTGATTCTCAGGTGCTGGCTTATTCAGAAAAAATCAATGATAAACTGACCGAAGTGAATGCATCGTTAGTTTTGGTGGTCTTTGGTTCGATAGCGGATTTATTTAGAAAAAACTATCTATTTAAAAAAAGGTCAATCAAAAAGCTACTGAAAAATAAATGTATTTTTTCTTTTAAGTTACCCTATTTTTACAGATTTTTATTTATTTTTAAATTTTCATCTTTTTTGAATTCTATTATTTGTCTATTATTTTTTATATTTGTATTAAAACTAAAGAGAAATGCTAAGATAATAGTTCACTGCAGGACAGAAGTTGCTAGTTTTATTTTACTTAGAGTAAAGAAACTATTTTATAGGAATATTAAAATCATATGTGATTGCAGAGGCATAGGCTCTAAAGAAATATTATATAAGTATGGTAAAAAGAAGGGCTTGCCTATATCAAAAAATTTAGAAGAAGTCGAAATATTTGCTCGGAAGAATTCTGATTGTGTTTTTTGCGTTTCAAATTCATTTAAAAAATATATCTTAAGAAGAAGTAAGGGCGAAATAAAAAAAATAAAGGTAATGCCATGCTGCATAGATATTGAAAAATTCAAGTATGATTCCCATTTGAGAAAGAAGGTAAGAAACGAAATGGGCATTAATAAAAGATTCGTAATACTGTATTCGGGTTCACTAAACGAGTGGCAGCTACCTTTGGAAATGATAAAAATTTTTAAAATATTTAAAAAGATTATTAAAAATAGCATTTTTATTCTATTTACTAAAGATATTGAATATGTAAAGAGATTATTTCTAAATTCAGGCCTGGAAAAAGGTTCTTATATTATTGACTATAAGCCACACAATATTATAAATAAGTATCTGCTTTTAGGTGATTTAGGGTTATTGATAAGAGAGAAAAATGATGTAAACAAAGTTGCTTTCCCGGTAAAATTTTCAGAATATGTGAGATGTGGAGTGCCGGTATTAAGCAGCATAACGTCTGATGTTATAAGTATGATTAGTAAGTTCAAGTTAGGCTATAAGCTGAGTAATTATAGTGATTCACATGAAATAAGAAAAATAGCGTTAAATATAAAATCTAATATGGCATATTTAAAAAGTAACGAATATAAAAGCAGAATCAGTAAAATTATAGGAAGAGAGGTAGATTGGGAAAGATATATTAATTCAGCAATAAATGTGTATAGAGGTATGCTATTTGATGAAGATCAGGATTAGGCATTAAAATAGATTATGTTATAAAAATTTATGAAACAGCTCAAGATATTAATTTTAAGTGATTATGCTTTCACTAAAGGCGGTGCAGAAAAGGTAGCGATTACAAGCAGTATTGGTCTGGTTAGAAGAGGTCATGAAGTTGTATTTTTTTCTGGTGTAGGTCCTGTTTGCGAGGAATTAAAAAAAGCTTCGTTTAAGGATATTATATGCCTGAATCAAAAAGATATTCTGGATAATCCAAACAAACTTAATGCAGCACTGTCGGGTATATATAACCGGCAGGCTGTTAATAGATTAAAGAAACTTTTATCTGAATGGATTCCCGATATTGTGCATATCCATGGTGTATCAAAATCACTTTCATGGTCACCTGTTAATGTAATCTATTCATATAATATTCCAATTGTTTACACATTACATGATTATGGTCTGGTATGTCCCAATCTAGGGATTTATAATTTTAAAACCGATAAAAACTGCGAGTATTATAAACCAGGTTATATATTAAATTGTTTATTAACTGATTGTGATAAGAGAAATTATGTTCAAAAGCTCTGGAGATGGTTTCGATTTTTTATTACTAGGTATTTTTTTAAAATCAATAAAAAGATCAATACCTATATTGCAGTCAGTAATTTTATTAGGAAAATAATCAAAGAAAATTTAGCATCAAATAAACATTTTAAAATTATTTATAATCCTATTGAACAAATAAAAGTAAAAAGTAAAAAAGTAGAGAAAGAGGATCACAGAAATAAAGTGAAATTTCTATTTGTAGGTAGGTTATCTATTGAGAAAGGAATAGATATTTTGCTTGAAGCTATGGAGCAGGTAGATGCAGAGTTAGTTGTGATAGGAGAAGGTGAACTTATTGGAATTTGTAAAGAAAAATCCAAAGAAATGGGGAGAGATAAAATAAAAGTACTGGGATATCAAAATAGGGAGGTAATCGCAGAACAAATGTTAAAAAGTCATGCTCTCGTATTACCTTCCAAATGTATGGAGCCTGCACCTCTGGTTATTGGTGAGGCTTCATTTAATTTCTTACCTTCAATTGTGTCTGATCATGGAGGTCTGACCGAGTTTATAAGTGATGGTGAAAATGGGCTATATTTTGAAGCAGGTGACAAAAACTCACTGATTAAAGCAATGAATAAAATAGTCAAGGATCAAAAGCTTTCAACTCGATTAGGTATGAAAGCCAGAAAATTAATAAAAGAAAAGGGTCTCAGTATTGATAATTATATGAGTAACATTGAATCAATTTACCAGGATATTCTTGGCTATAAAAAGTGGTGATGATACTTTTTTTACTATATAATCGAATTTATATTTTTAAAGATAGCAATTAGTCATTATTTTATATGAAGTTAGCAATTGTCCATGATTTCTTAAATCAATACGGTGGTGCGGAAAGAGTAGTTGGTTATTTTAAAAAAATCTATCCCAAAGCACCTATTTATACTTCAATTTATTTTCCGGAAAGCACTTTTGACCTATTTAAGGAACAAGATATAAATACCAGTTTTATGCAAAAGATCCCTGGAGTAAATAAACATTATCGCAAATTTTTTTTTATATACCCACTTGCATTCAAAAGATTTAATCTAAGTAGTTATAATATAATTATTACCAGTTCTTCTTCCTTTTCAAATTTTATTAGTAAGAGTGAGACTTCTGTGGTAATAAGTTACTGTTACACGCCAGCAAGATTCCTCTGGGATTTTGATAAGTACCTGGAGAGAGAACATATAACCAAAATCTTTCAGCTAAGTATTAAGCCTCTTATAAATAACCTTAGAAAAAGGGACATAGATGCTTCAAAAAAAGTGGATTATTTTATAGCTATCTCAAAATTTATTAAGAAGAAGATAAAAAAAATATATAATAGAGATGCAAAAGTAATTTATCCCCCTATTGAGTTAGATAAATATAAATATAAAAAGCAAAAAGAAGATTTTTATATGGTTGTGTCAAGACTTAAAGCATATAAAAGGATTGATGTTGCAGTTAAGGCTTTTAATAAATTAAATAAAAGACTTATTATTATAGGTACAGGAGATAGTGAAATACCTCTAAAAAAGATAGCGAAGGGTAATATAAAATTTTTAGGAAGAGTTGAGGAGAATGAACTTCTAGAATTGTATGGTAATGCAAGGGCATTAATATTTACCGGTGAAGAGGATTTTGGTCTTACTCCATTAGAAGCGCAGGCATCGGGAACGCCAGCTATTGCCTTCAAGAGCGGAGGAGCTCTAGAAACAATTCTGGAGGGAAAAACTGGTTTTTTTTATGATTGGCAAGAAGCAGATTCTCTAGCAGATGCAGTAAGGAAACTTGAAAAAAATAGAATAGACCCCGTATTATGCAGGAAGAATGCAGCAGGTTTTGATTTTAAATACTTTAAGAAGCAAATAGTTAATTTTATAAGTGATGTTTATGAAAAAAAATTCAATTAAAATTAATGGTATATTTAAAATAATCCTATATTTAGTACTAGCTTCTTCTGGCCTGTTCTTATTAATGAATAAATATCAATATCTGGGTATTTTATCTTTTCTTGCTCTTTTATTTTTAGCAATTCTATTTTTATTTTTTAAAAGAAAAGTAACTTCATATCATTCAGATTTAATTGGATTATTATTAATAATTTATCTTTATTTTATTTTAAGTTATTTTATAACAGGGCAATCTTTAAATAATTTTCTCAGTTACTCGTTTTTGAGGTATGACGGTAATTTTTTCTTTGCTTATATACCTTTTTTTGCTCTCGCAATTCCATATTTCAATTATAGAGAAGTTTCTAAAATTTATATTAACTTCCTTTTTATTACATTTTCAATATTTTCAATGATTGGTATTTATGGATATTTAAGCAATAATCTTATTTTTTCAATGTTTCAGGTTGAAATAGATCGTGGGGTTATGTTTACAGCATTAAATAATGCCCATAATGCAACCGGATCTGTTTTTGCTGTTGTGAGTATCATTTTATTGGCATTTTTTCTTAGAGAACGAAAAAAGATTAAAATTTTTTATTTTTTCATATTAATATTATGCCTGCTCGGTCTTTTAATAACCAAAAGCAGAGGAAGTTATATTGGATTTGCTGCTGGAGCGATTATAGTATTCTGGTTTTTTTATAGGTCCTGGCGTAAATTTGCTATAACAATGTCAGTGATAATAACCATATCTGCGCTTACTGTTTTTTTAACCGGTATTTACAAGAAGATCCCTTCTATTTTTAATTTGACAGAAGGTACTTCTGGAGTAAGGCTGGAGTTATGGGAAAAAGCATGGTATCTGTTCAGTCAGAGTCCCATATTCGGAGTAGGTTTTGCCAGATATAATGATATCGGGTATGGTAACATAAGGCTTACAGGTATGCCCCAGATAGCCTCTTTTTTCATTGAACCAAAATTCGATTTCAGCTTTGCACATGCTCATAACTCTTATTTACAATTTTTGGCTGAAACAGGATTTATTGGATTGGTATTAATTTTATTATTTTGGGTATTATGTTACCTGAGAATACTGAAGGCATATGATTTTACTAAAAATGAATTTTCAAAAAAAATATTTTTATCTGGTTTGGGAATTATAGCTGCTTTATTTACTATGGCTCTAACTGAAAATTATTTTTCTGCAACGACAGTAATGATGTGTGCTTCAGTTTTTATCTCATTATCTATAGGTTTATTTTGGCAGGAAAAATATGAACAGAATATATAAGTATTAGGAGTGGGATATATAAAAAAATGGGAGATGCAAGATTATTCAATCATAAAAAGTTAATAATAAGAATAATTATTTTTCTAATATTCTATGCCATTTTTTCCTTGTATATGAAACTGATTGTAGGTGATAATCTTTCTCTGTCATTGTTTGTCTATTCTTTAATGTTTATTATTTATTTCCTATCGCTATATAAGATTAAGTGGGGATTATTATTATTTATATTCCTGATTCCATTATTGAATTTTTATTCCTTACCTTTTATAGAACGGCCGAGACAAATAATATTACTTTTGTTTTTTGGATTATTCCTTGGTTTTTTAGTGAATAAAAGCAGTAAATTTTTAAAAAATTACTCACTGGGATATTCTAAGAGGATTGTTTTTGACTCGAGGATTATAAAAGCGTTTATTTTTTTTATTGTTATCCTGTTTTTTTCATGTGCAATAACGGTATTCCGTTATTCTAATTTTTATCCTTTTGTAACCAATAATTATTATGATCTTGTCATAAATGTAAATGGAGTAAGATCTACGGGTTCTATGATATGGACCATAAGATGCTTTTATAATTATTTTGTAGGTTTTTTATTTTTTGTATTGATTTTTAATGTAATAGATGACATTAAGGATATTGTAAATTCCATAATTTCTTTAATATCAGCAACTATGATTTGCGCTGGAGTAATTATCTATCAATATTATTTCAATCCTTATTTTGGAAATCTTGAGCATTGGGTGAATTCCGGAAGATTTAACGCCACATTTACAGATCCAAATGCTCTGGGCGCTTTTACAATCTTGCTGTTTCCCATTTTTATAGGATTGCTGGTATATTTTAAAAGATGGTATTTAAGATTATTAATCCTGGCCTCGTTTTTATTATTTTTAATGGAGCTATTTTTTTCCGGATCCAGAAGTGCGTTTATTGGAGTGATACTGGCTATAATTATTTTTGTGGTTATTTTTATAATAAGAGGTTTTAGATACATAAAAAGGCAGTGGAGGCTTTATTCGAGACGTTTTAAAACTATTCTAGTATTGATTCCAATAATCATTTTAATAGGTTTAATAATTTTCTCTTTATATTTGATAAATACTCCAGACTCTTATATTTTAAAAACAAGCTTGGTAGATAGAACCATTAAAACTTTTAAAACAGGTATATATTACACTAAAGAGATTGGAATAATCGAGGGTCTTAAGTCAATTTCTAATTACAGATATATATTCTGGGGTCAGGCAGTTAAGATGCTTAAGGACTACCCACTAACTGGAGTGGGCCAGGGTTCATATCTTCTCCAGCTTCCAAATTATCTTACTATGAACAGGACAGGATACTTAATAGATGGGAAACTGGCTGTGGATTATACCGGGAATTACTACCTACAGGTGTTGTCAGAACTTGGCCTTCCCGGCTTGATTCTTATTCTGTTTATTTTCTATTTATTTAAAAATAAGGTATTCAATTATTTCAGAGCAAAGAAGCGCCTGAAAGTCTTTGAAAAC
>CAZLIO010000048.1:0-2356 GCA_964559025.1 uncultured Pirellulales bacterium
AATGGCCAAAATGAACGCAAATATCTTTATCGCAAAGGATTATGAAAATGAAACCTCCCTCAGGCCCCAAAAAAACAAACCCAAAACAAACCCAATTTCTTCAAAGGCCAAAATGAACGTAAGTTCTGTTTTAACAAAGTATTATGAAAATGTACCACTTCGCAGACGCGGGGAAAACAAACCCAAACAAACCCAATCTCAAAATCCCATCTACCCCCAAAGGGCTAAGATAAAGCACGCGGTTGCGACTGCCGAAGCCGCCAAGCTACTGCCCTGGCTCGATTACGTGGTTTGTTTGAGGGTGAGCGGTTCACTTACGACCAAAAAGCACAAGCCTTTCTGTCCGAAGCGGAAAAACTCTTGGCCGGTGAAAAACAGTAGAAATCCTGGATGCTGCTGGAACGAGCCGCTAAATCTGTTCCCTTCGTTCTTGCCGCATCAATGGAACGGACGTTCTCCGCAGTCTCAAAGTTTACCGGCCCGGGCCAATACAGTAGAGATTATTCTCCGACCGAATGAAAATGTGCTTACGAGAAATAGCGGGACTGGCGCAGCACTTCTCGTTGAGTTCATTCTCGGCAAGGACCTTAAATTCGCCCCCAGCCTGGACAACCGTGGTCTTGCCTTTCTCGGAGAGGAAATATATCCTGCCATCCGCCCAGACAGGCGAGGCCGAGTATCTGCCCTCCAAACGCTCTCTCCAGAGAACTTCGCCGGTTTCCGCCCTGAGGCACTTGGCGACACCGGTCTCGGTGATAAGGAAAATGAAAGGCCTTACATAAAGCATTGAAGGTATCTTGGAAACGTCATCCGTGGATTCCCACGCGATATGTGTCTTCGTGACATCGCCTTTGCCGCCGGTGCGGACGGCGCGTATTGTTGAATCGCCGAATCCGGAGGTAGTGAAAATCAGGCCGTCGCCAATAACGACGGAAGGCACGACACCTTCACCCGGGCTTGAGACCGTCCAAATTCTCTCGCCGGTCTTGAGATTAAAACACTGCACGACATCACCCGCCGAGCTGACGAGCTGGTCCCGGCCATTTTCAGTCAGGACCTGTGGTGTGATATGTGCGATACGGGAAGACCCCCGCCGGCCCCTCCACTGCACTTTGCCTGTATTCTTGTCCAGGGCAAGTATAACGGCCTGGTCCCATGGTTTTTGCCATCCGAGTTTCTTGTCCGGACCGCTGCTGCTGCCATCAAAGGGAACGATTAGCAAATCTTTGTACAGTATCGGCGAAACTCCCAGCCCGTGTTCACTGTAATATTCAAACTCACGGTGACTCCAGATGACACTACCTTCCATCGAAACTGCCGCAAGAGTTCCATCAAAGGCCAGAACATATACTCTCTGGCCGTCGGTTACCGGTGTTGATGAGGCATATGAGTTGAAATTCTGCTTGTGTCCCGGCTTTTGCCGGAGCACTTGTTTGTTCCAAAGGACGGTTCCGGTCAGCCGATCGAGGCACAACAAACGAAATGATGCGCCTCCGTCCGTTGCGGTCGTCACAAACACGCGGTCATCGAATACGATAGGCGATGACCAGCCCTCGCCCGGAATCGGTCTCTTCCAGACAATGTTGGAGGTTTGGCTCCATTCGATCGGGACATCCTTCTCATTTGATATACCTTGCCGGGTCGGTCCTCGAAAACAGGGCCAGTTCTCGGCCAGAGTTGTGTTAAACGCCATAATCGCCAAGGTGACCGAGCACCATATGCAAAAAAACTCGTTTCGATAGTTAGTTCTCATGAGCTATTAATCCTTCTGAGTAAATTGGGCCGGCAGAACGCTGCACTCTAATAGTTTTCATTCGTTTCTATGCCGAACTACTAATTCAATACTTCCTGAAGTAGCACCTTAACGACAATTCTAATCCTCTTCTGGTCACCATACTACCAAATCTTCTTGCTTTATGCAATTGCCCAGAACTTATGAGAAACGACCGGCTCTTTAACTACAACGATATTCGGTACGAATTCTTCTTGAAGTGAGACGGCTAATTTGGTATAAAATAGTCTGTGGAGCCGACTCCGCCGAAGCGGCTTCGGCGCCTCGCGAAGGCGGACTCTGTGGATTTTGGCTTTCTCTTCTACAGAATCCTTGTTGTTTTCCGACAATGGATACACTGCCGAAGGAAGGAGGATTATTATGTATAAGAAATTGATTTATTTAGTTTCTTTTGCTTTAGCGCTTGGTGCTGCTCTGACGAGCACAGTAAATGCTCAGGACCCCAGTCTTGTCGGCTGGTGGAAGCTTGATAATGAGGGTACCGGTAATGTGCTTGATTATTCCGGCTATGGCCGGGACGGCACACTCATCGGTAGTCCGCAGTTTGTGTCCGGGGTTTACGGG
>CAZLIO010000048.1:2366-11621 GCA_964559025.1 uncultured Pirellulales bacterium
TGACCCTTATTACGTGAGCATAGATTGTTACAAGGGTCTTCTGGGCGGACACGCTTTTAGCATAACTGTGTGGATTAAAACCACCGGTAACGGTGAGATTGTGGGCTGGGGCAATAACGTCGGCACCGAAAAAATGGAATTCCGGGTCAGCGAGTACAGACTACGCGTAGAGCATGGTTCGGGTAACAGGCAAGGTGATACCTTTGTGAGCGACGATGAATGGCACCATGTTGCGCTGACGGTAGAAGAGAACGCCACGATTTCATATCCACAGGTGAAACTTTACGTCGACGGTGAAGATGACACCAGGTCCGGCACAAGCTCAAATGCCTTCAATATCGTCTCTAACTATGATGTCAAAATAGCTCGCCAGTACTCTGGTTCCAACAGATGGTTCATCGGGCTGATTGACGATGTCCGTATCTACGACCGGGTACTGTCAGCGGACGAGATTAAGAATCTGGCGGTACTTCCGGTAGCCAGTAAACCATCGCCTGCTGATGGTACTATACATCCGGAGACATGGGTGAGCCTTAGCTGGTCGCCGGGCGGCAATGCGGTCTCACACGATGTTTACTTCGGCGACAATTTAAACAATATTGCTGCCGGCACAGAAACTTTCCAAGGTAACCAGACAAAGACTAATTTTGTTGCTGGCTTACCCGGATTTCCTTATCCCGATGGCCTCCCAATAGGCACGACTTACTACTGGCGGGTCGATGAGATTGAGGCCGACGGTACTACGATACACAAAGGAGATATCTGGAGCTTTACAGTTCCCCCCATAACTGCCTCTAACCCCGAACCAGCTGATGAGGCCAGATTTGTGGACCCCAATGTAATCCTTGGCTGGACGGTGGGTTTCGGAGCTAAATTCCACCATGTATATTTCGGCGATAATTTTGACGATGTAAACGCCGACACAGGGAAAGGCCCCATAGTGGGCACGACCTATACCCCCGGCACCCTTGAGGATGATAAGGTTTACTATTGGCGGGTTGATGGATTCGATGGCATAACTACACATAAAGGTGATGTCTGGAGCTTCAGAACAACACCCTTTATCTTTGTTTATGACCCTGACCTCGTCGCGTGGTGGAAGCTTGATGAAGGTTCCGGTATTGTCATTGACTATTCCGGCTTTGGTCACCATGGCACCCTCGGCGGCGATCCGCAGCTGGTAGCCGGGTATGACGGCGATGCGCTGGAGTTTGACGGCTCCGGTGACTATGTCAGGATTGACGGCTACAAGGGCATTATGGGTACACAAGCTTTCAGCATAACTGCGTGGATTAAGACCGCCGGCAATGGTCAGATTGTCGGCTGGGGCAGCACCGGTGCTGGTCAAAGAGTGGAATTTCGGGTCAACGGCAGCAGGCTGCGCTGTGAGACTAATGGCGGCGATGTCCAGGGTGACACCAATCTAATCGACGATGAATGGCACCACGTTGCAGTCACGGTAAAAGAGAACGCTACGATCTCAAGTGGAGATGTAGTGTTTTACCTGGATGGCCAGGATGATACGAGAGCCAGTACGGACACCGATGCGTTCAATATCACTTCCAACTTTGATGTTAAAATAGGCCAGATGTACGACCTGAGCAGCTCGAGATGGTTCGTTGGGCTGATTGATGATGTCCGTATCTACAATAAGGAGCTGACACCGGAAGAGATTGGCAAGGCTATGATGGGTGACCCCAGACTTGCCTGGGGCCCGAGCCCGGCTGATGGGACAATACCGAATATTGATGTAGCCAAGTCCCTTAGCTGGACGCCGGGGGATAATATAGCTCAGCACGATGTTTACCTTGGGGCCGATGAACAGGCCGTGACTTACGCCAACGCGTCCGATACGACCGGCATATACCGGTTTCGCCAGGATGCCAACAGCTATACTCCCCCTGAAGCTCTCGAATATGACCAGACATATTACTGGCGAATCGATGAGGTTGAAACTGACGATACGAAGGTATATAAAGGCCGCGTCTGGAGCTTTACGGTAGCCAACTATATTGTCGTGGACGATTTTGAGGATTACGACACTGGTGAGAACCAGATATGGTACACCTGGAAAGACGGGCTTGGCTATGGCACACCGGAAACTTCGCCCTACTATGCCGGTAACGGCACCGGCTCAAGCATAGGTGACGAAAACACGAGTTCTTACACTGAGGAAACTATCGTTAATGGAGGGGGCCAAGCAATACCGTACTCGTACGACAACAATAAGCAGGGCTACCTCAATTATTCAGAAGCACAGATGACGTTAACTTCCCGACGTGATTGGACAGCACAAGGCGTTAAAGCACTGTCGCTGTGGTTCATAGGTTATCCGGAATCTGTCAGCAGCTTTGTAGAAGGGCCGGCCGGCACCTACACGATGACCGCCAGGGGCACAGATATTACAGGCCCATCCGACGAGTTCCACTTCGCCTACAAGCAGCTCTCCGGCCCGGGTACGATTATAGCGAAGGTCGAGAGTGTTCGGAACACGAACGACTGGGCCAAGGCAGGCGTGATGATTCGCGATAGGCTTGAGGCGAGTTCCGCACACGCGATGATGGTTGTAACACCCGCTCAGGGAGTTTCCTTCCAGCGTCGCGCCCTGACGTTCGATACCAGCTTTGCTACGACAGAAGCCGGGCTCACAGCTCCACAGTGGGTGAAAATAGAGCGTGATATGGGCGGCAATGTTAGGGCCTCTTATTCCAGTGACGGCAGTTCGTGGACACAGCTCGGCGGTGAGCTTATCACCATGAGCACACCTATGTATATAGGCCTGGCACTAACGTCCCATGACACTAACAGGACGTGTGAGGCTACATTCTCCAACATCCAGATCACCGGCACGGTTGGCCCGCAGTGGTTGCACCAGGATATCGGCATAACCAGCAACGACCCTGAGCCGATGTATGTAGCTCTGACCAATAGCAACGGCACAACCGGCGTGGTGTACCACGATGACCCCAATGCAGCGAGAGTAGATACCTGGACGGAATGGAATATTGAGCTGCAAGCATTCGCAGGGCAAGGGGTAAACCTCGCCAATGTCAATACGATTTCTATTGGTTTTGGCGATAAGAACAATCCGCGTGCCGGTGGTTCAGGCAAGATGTACTTTGACGACATTCGGCTGTATCGACCCAGATGTGTTGCTTCTTCACTTAAGCCTATGGCCAGTTTCAATAACGACTGTTTTGTAAACTCTTTAGACCTTGAGATGTTGGCGGGCGACTGGCTCAAAAGCGATGCCATTATTGCGACAACAGCCCCCGATGCTACTGGCCTGATGGCACACTACAAGCTTGACGGCAACGCCAACGACAGCTCCGGCAATAACTACCACGGCACTGAAAAGGGCGGCGCAAGCTATGTGGCCGGCAAGTTTGACCAGGCAATTCACCTTGACGGTTTCGACGACTATGTAGCCATTCAAGAAATAAACTACGCCAGTTCCGGCCATGCGGAGGTCAGCGTCAGCGCCTGGATTCGCACCGGCAATGAGGGCAGCCAGATAATTGCCTCTTTTGACCGCAATGAGTATTGGCGGTTGGAGATTAACGGCGATGGTGCCGGTCCCGGTCAGGTAGGCTGGGATGTGATGACCGATTCAGGCCAGGTGGATTATGGCAGCAGCAGGCGCGTTGATGATGGGCAGTGGCACAATGTGGCGGGAGTGTTCGACAACGGCACGCTGACTATCTACATCGATGGTGGTCCGGAGACATTTGCTTTTGGCGGTCCCACTTTCGGAACCGGAACAACACGCTACGGCTTCCTGGGAATCGGCTCGGAGGCGACTGAGTTCAACGGCAGGCCAAATGCAACCGGTTACTTTGACGGCGAGCTGGACGATGTACACATCTACAGCCGTGCTCTGTCGCAGGCCGAGATTGCATACCTCGCTGATGCGACCCCTGGTGACGGCGAGTCGTATATTCCGGTAGCTTCGGCTGCTAATATATACGATGAAGAATCGCAGGGCTTCAAGACAGTTAACTTCAAGGACTTTGCTGTCCTGGCAGACCAGTGGCTCAATGAGCAACTCTGGCCTGCTCCATAACAGCGTTGGATAGGTTAAACAGGTGAGATAATTTCATATCTAATCTGTTAAAATTGTCAAGTGATTTAGTATTAGTTCGGGGCCTATACCCATTGACCAGGTATAGGCCCCATTTTTTTCATAAGTATTAAGATTGACCCACCACGCGCTTACCCTTTTTTCGGCGGCTGGATTGGCGGTTTTCAATGAGTTGTGAGCATAGGGCAGACTTGTTTATGCAGAGTTTTGGCTAACGTATATTTACGGCATATAGCGAACCTGTTATTGACTTTATCAAAGATTTAATGCAAAATAGAGTAAAGAATTTTAAAGATTGTATATTTCGAGAAAAGGGCTGCTTATGAAAAGCGTAGGCATTTTTATCTCTATGATACTAACTCTGACCGTAGTGAATGGTACTGAGCGCAGACCTCTCACTCCAAAGAGACAAAACATGAGAAAAGTACCATCACAACGAGAGGAGCTGAATCTTAAAAATGTTTCATTTAAGATAGTGTACGAGACGTACCGGGAAAGCGAGGCCCGACCAAACTGGGAATTATACATGATGAATGCCGATGGCTCCAATCAGATTAATCTAACTAACACCCCTGATTTGGATGAGATGTATCCCCATGTTTCTCCTGATGGTACAAAGATCTGTTTCGTTACTGATGAAGGGGAAGGTAGAAGAAAGGTTCGAAGTGTCTATTATATGAAGATAGATGGCACCGAGCGTGTCAAAGTCGCCGAAAACGCCCGGCAGCCTTGCTGGAGGTTTGACAGCAAAAAAATCGCTTATTTAAAGGGAGAGTATGAGCGCTATAGCGACAGGCCGTACGCAACCTCTGATCTGATAATCTATGACCTTCAAACCGGCCAATACACTCCTCACCCTAATAAAAGTTTACATCACATTTACGCTATTTGTTGGTCACCTGACGGCAATTGGTTTGTTGCCGCAGTACAGGGAGGTATGGAGTACAGCGATGCTATCCTGGCTTTTGAAGCCAATGGTACAAATCTATTTGACCTGGGATGGTGGGGAGTCAAGGGCTGCCGACCCGACTTTAATCTTAATGGCACAAAAATGGTGTGGGGAGAGACCGACTGGAATCTATGCCTGGGCGATATCGACCTGACGGGCCGTACACCCCGGGTAACTAATATCCAGGATGTTGTCCAATGCCTGCGTAAGTCTAAAGTTTATCATGTTGACATCTCACCAGATGGGCAGTACATCGCTTTCAGTTATGGCTCTTTCGGGGGAGCACAACAGGTTGGCGGTAAGGCGAGAGGCTGGGATATCTGTGTGGGTGATATGTCCGGCAAGTGGGTAAAAATCACAACTGACGGAAACCACAATAAGGAACCCGATTGGGTGCCTATTCCATCGACAGGCCAGTGAGCAAAGGAGATATTATTATGACAATGAGACAGTATGCAGTTTTTACTCTTGCGTTGAGTTTACTTGTAGTGAATGAAGCTGTTTGCAGCACAGGGACGCAAGATGCACCAAAGCCACAGCAAATACCTTCACCAAAATCTGAGCTTAACCTCAAAGAAATCCCCTTTAAGATAGTTTACGAGACCTACCGTAAGACCAACGGTAAGGAAAACTGGGAGCTGTACTTAATAAATGCGGATGGCTCCAATCCTGTTAATCTCACCAACACCCCTGATGTGGATGAGATGTATCCCCACTCCTCTGGTGATGGTTCGAAAATTTGTTTTGTTGCTGATGAGCTGGTAAGAAAGAAAAAGGTTCGAAATGTCTATTACATGAACATTGACGGGACAGGACGCCTCAAGGTTGCTGAAAATGCTCGACAGCCGTGTTGGGGTCCTGATGGCAAAACTATCGCTTATTTAAAGGGAGAAGTCGCCCGTTACACCATTAAAGACTATGCCACTAAAGGGATTTTCTTTTACGATATTGATACGCATAAACACAGAGAGCATCGAAATAAAAGTCTGTATCATCTTTATAATATTTGCTGGTCGCCGGACGGTAATTGGTTTCTTGCAACGGTGCACGGAGGGATGGGTTTTAAGCACGCCAACCTGGCTATCGAAGCAAACGGAACCGGAGTCTTTGATTTAACAAAATACAAAGTTACAGGTTGCAGGCCTGATTTCAGCTTCGATGGTAAGAAGATAACGTGGGGATTAACCGATTGGGATTTATGCACGGGTGATATTGACTTGTACGCCCCCGAACCCAGAGTAACGAATGTTAAACGTGTCATAAATTGTCGAAAAGAGTGCGAGGTTTATCATTCTGAATTTTCACCTGATGGTAAATACCTCGCTTTTAGCCATGGACCCGAGGCGAATGAGATGGTGGGCGGCAAAGCGCCGGGCTGGAATATCTGTGTGAGCGATTTGACAACAGGAAAATGGGTAGAAATCACCAGAGACGGGAACCACAACAAAGAGCCCGACTGGGTGCCGATTACAGCAACGAATCGTTGAGACCGGTGATTCGTTTTGCCTGCACTTACAAAGAAGCTAAAAAAAGAAGAAAGTTTATGACCATGCTGTCCAGAGAGTTGATGAGTAAAACCGTTTATCTGCTGCTTGTATTGGCAATTGTCCCCGGTTGCCGCCGTGCTAAGGACACCCCCAGTATGCCGGAAGTTATAAAAACAAAAACGGGAATCGAAATGGTGAAAATTCCTGGAGGCTGGTTTGAGATGGGAAGCAAACGGGGAGAAGCCGATGAGTCACCGGCCCACAAGGTGTGGGTTGATTCTTTTCTGATGGACAGATATGAGGTGACCCAGGAGCAATACGTCAAGTTAGTCGGTACCAATCCTTCTTCCTTCAGGGGACCCAAGAGACCTGTGGATACGATAACCTGGACTGATGCGGCTTTGTATTGTAATCTTCGTTCCCGCGCCGAAGGCCTTCAGCCCTGCTATGATGAAGAAAGTGAAACTTGGGAGTGCAGTTTCCAGGCAAATGGATACCGGCTCCCCACAGAGGCGGAATGGGAATATGCCTGCCGAGCGGGTACAAGCACAAAGTACAGTTTTGGCAACGATGTGCGAAAACTGAAAGCCTACGCCTGGTTCACTGGGAACTCGGTCAAGAAGACACATCCGGTGGGACAAAAAAAGCCTAACAGATGGGGCCTTTATGACATGTATGGCAATGTTGCTGAATGGTGTAATGATGTATATGATATAAATTACTATAAGAGAAGTCAGCCAAAGAATCCCCGAGGGCCAAAGGAGGGAGACATAAAGGTTTTGCGTGGTGGGGGATGGCAGGACCGCGCAGACAGTCTTCGGTCATCGTGGCGGGCGGGCGAGAATTTCAGTTTTGTAGATGCTTGTATTATGGATAGTTTGGGGTTTCGTTGTGTAAGAAATGCGCCTCAAAACTAATACTACAGCACAATTAGATTGTACTGTGGTGTTAAATATCAGGATTCTGCAAAATTGAGGTTAGGCATACTTTGGAAAGAAAAAAATCGTTTTTTAATTTTTTCTTTTCAAACAGTATGTTGTTGTGTAATAGACAGTTAGCTACTTATTCAAGAAAATCAAAGACCTGATTTTCTTAAATAATATATGCCTAACCTCAATTTTGCAGAAGTCTTGTTAAATATTTTTTAGGAGAATAAGGATATGAACATTTACTTGAAGCTCAGCTTGTTGTTTATATTGAGCATTGGTACGATCTGTTATGGTGAAGAAAAACAATCAATCAGGGCAAAGTGGGAAATGCCGCCGAACTGCACCCCATTGGCCCCGCCGAGAATTCAGGATTTGAAGGAGGAGTTACGCAGGACAGGATATCGACTTGTCATCGCCATCCATCCGAAGAATCCTGACGAATCAAAAGGAGAAACCCTGTCGCGAGATCTATACATTATCAATGCTGATGGGACTGGACTCAAGCAACTCACGAATACACCGCACAAGGACGAATACATGCCGCGCACCTCTCCAAACGGGAAGTTTTTCACCTACAACCAGGGCAAGTATCTTGTGGATGTAAAAACTCTGAAGACAAAGAATATCGGTGGAGATTATGTCTGGACACCGGATAGTCAAAGAACCGTTCAGTGTGACAACCAAGGTATTGTTTACACGGACATCCACACCGACAAGAAAAGCTCACCCATCCCTGTTAAGCAAAAGGTATGGCTTACCGATATGACATTTGACGGCAAATGGTTTATTTTTGAGATTCGCAACTATCTTGGCGAGAAGTACACGATAGATTTTATGTCGTCAAATGGAGGCGAAATACGAAAGATGCCAAATTATCCAAAACGTATGGGCGAGTGTCATCCTGCTTTTTCCCCGGACGGTAAGTGGATGTGCTGGAATGCCGGGGGAGGCATCGGTATTCGCAAGTTCGACCCAACCTTACCAGGTGGTACGGACGGCAAGATAATCAGTCCGCCCAACAATGCAAAGGTTATGGGCCAGGACCCTTGCGGCCGTTGGTCGCATTGTGGGCGATACATAGCGTATGTTAAGATACCTTCCAGTGGTAGCTGGAGAGTGCACAGTCCTCTCTGTATTCTCCGTATTGCTGATAGTAAAACCATCACCATCAATCCGCCAGGATGGGTTGGGCATCACTGGGACTACGATTGGATTGCTCCCGCTGAGAGCTCTGATCCCTGAAGAGAAAGAGAGCAATGACAAATGAGAAAGAGACCTACGAAACTGACGGCAGGAATCTTGGCTTCATTCCTGATTTTCTTCGTCCTGTTTGGGATGTCATGTGAGAAGGTCGATAACTCCAAAGCTAAAGCCAGGGCGCCAACGGTTGTAAAGACGAAGAGCGGGATAGAAATTATTGCAATTCCCGGCGGCTGGTTCGATATGGGAAGCAAGAGCGGCTCACCGGACGAGTCGCCGGTGCACAGGGTATGGGTTAGCTCGTTTTGGATGGATAGATTCGAAGTGATCCAGGAGCAGTTCAAAAAGTATCAGCTCCCCGACCCCTCTCATTTCAAAAATCCGAAGAATCCCTTAGAGCAGATAAACTGGACCGATGCAGCTCTGTATTGCAACGACCGTTCACGAGCAGAGGGCCTTGAGCCTTGCTACGATGAAGAAACCTGGCAGTGCAACTTCCATGCAAACGGATACAGACTTCCGACAGAGGCCGAATGGGAGTATGCCTGTCGGGCGGGCACCGGCACAAAGTTCAGCTTTGGTAACGATGTGCAGAAGCTGAAAGCCTAT
>CAZLIO010000048.1:11631-12730 GCA_964559025.1 uncultured Pirellulales bacterium
GGTTTGCTGAGAACTCATCCGGAAAGACACATCCTGTTGGACAGAAGAAACCTAATCCCTGGGGGCTTTATGATATGTATGGAAATGTGTCAGAATGGTGCAATGATTTTTATTCTGAGAATTATTACAAAGATAGCAAGGAAAAAAATCCAAAGGGGCCGGCTAAAGCCCAGGAGAGAGTCTTGAGAGGCGGCGCATGGAACTCCAGCGCCGGTAGCTGCCGGTCATCATATCGCACGAGTGACCCTTCCATTGATGATACCTGTCTTGCGAGTGACGCTATAGGATTTCGCTGCGTAAGGAGTGCTCCGCCTGGCGACAACCCAAATGCACATCCCAACACATCCACCGGAGAAGATATGACAAAGGAGAATCCAAGCAAAAAAGTGTCAAAAACGGGATTTGTTTATGATGATATTTACCTTGAGCATAAAACAACGCAAGGCCATCCGGAGGCACCTCAGAGGCTGGTCGCAATAGTAGATAGGTTGAAGGCAAAGGGGCTATACTCTCAATTATTCAAGCTCTCACCAAAGCCGGTCTCTTCTGAATGGCTCACTGCGGTTCACACACCCGAATATGTAGAACGAGCCAAAGAAAGTTGTGAGGGCGGCGCAGGATATCTTGATTCCCTGGATGTTCCTATATCATCAAAATCCTATGAAGCAGCGCTGGCAGCCGTGGGAGGAGTGCTCTCGGCCATCGATGCCGTAATGGAAAAGAAAGTCACGAACGCCTTTTGTGCGATTCGTCCACCGGGCCATCATTCCCTAAAGGATAGCGCAATGGGATTCTGCATCTTTAACAATATTGCTATTGGCACCCGCTATGTTCAAAAGAAACACAGCCTATTGAGAATACTCATCGTGGATTGGGATGTGCACCATGGCAACGGAACCCAGGCGGCATTCTACAACGACCCTTCAGTGCTGTACTTCAGTGTTCACCAGTACCCCTTCTATCCAGGCACCGGAAGCGAAATAGAAAAGGGTAGCGGAAAAGGTTTGAATTATAATATTAACGTGCCCTTGCCGGCCGGTTCCGGAGATACCGATTATGTAAGGGTCTTCAAAGAAAAACTTGAGCCCGCGGCCCTTGC
>CAZLIO010000049.1:0-12717 GCA_964559025.1 uncultured Pirellulales bacterium
CGCGTGACTGGACCGAGAATGGTGTCAACAAGCTGACGATCTGGTTCAGAGGCAATTCGGATAACGCTGCTGAGACTTTATATGTTGCTCTCAACGGCAGTGCGATTGTTACTAATGATAATCCTGATGCAGCACAGGTCACTACCTGGACGGAGTGGACTATCGACCTGCAGGCATTTGCCGACCAGGGCGTGAGCTTGACTAATGTAAATACGATTTCTCTTGGTCTTGGTAACAAGAACAATCCGGCAGCTGGTGGTTCGGGTACGATGTACTTTGATGACATTCGACTGTATGCTCCGGACTCAGCGCCGTAAGCCTGGATTTAGCCGGTAAATAAAATTGCGCGGCTGATACAAAGCTCTCAAAGTCTGAGATTGCCGCGTCCCGCACCAATTGAGCTTAGGCTCATGCCTAATTGGTGCGGGACTGACGGTAACAAACAAGAGGACACCGGATTCGTGTTAATTCGGGGCCTATACCAATTTGGTATAGGCCCCCTTACTTTAGGGCAATATGAGAATGTAAAAAACAACGGTATTCCTGGTTAATCATTTTGATTTTCAAGAAGCTGCCCCAAGCGGCCTGCTTAATTTCCGGGAGTATTATAATTATCCGGTTGAAGTTTTCTCGAAATCTTGTTAACAAATAGGCCTATGCCGGATAAAAACAAAAAGTATCGCATCTTTATCAGTGCCGCCGAGCCAAGCGCCGACGCCCACTGTGCAGGCTTGATAACCGCTTTGAAAAGAAGCGGTTTTGACATTGAATTTGTCGGCGTAGGCGGACCAAAAATGGCCGGGGCCGGCTGCGAATTGTTGGAAGCCACCGTCAGCCAGGCCGTAATGATATACAAGGCCTTTAGCCACGTCGTCCGTTATTACAAGCTGATAAAGCACGTAACTCGCTTTTTAAAAAGCAGCAAGGTCGATTTGGTTATCGTCTGTGATTCCCCCGCCTTTAACTTCCACATCGCAAAGGCCGCCAAGAAAGCAGGCATCAAAACCGTTTTCTACGTTGCTCCACAGCTTTGGGCATGGGGGGGCTGGCGAATCCACAAGCTTCGCAAACGCTGTGATAAACTCTGCTGCATACTGCCCTTCGAGCAGGATTGGTTCAGGCAAAGAGGTATGGATGTGGTTTTTGTGGGCAATCCACTTCTCGATGAATTGGAGATTGGCTCGGCCCATCATAAAAAATATGCGGAGTTTGAGCCGAACAATGCCAGATTCGCTATTATGCCCGGCTCGCGAACCGCTGAGATTGACTCGCTCTGGGGAGCCATGCAGCAGATAGCGCTGCGCTTAAAGGATAAATACCCGGCAGCAAGCTTTGTTACCGTAGCTGTGGATGCCGAACGAGAACAACTGTTAAGAAAAACACAAATCCCCGGCTTTGAGTGCCGGTACACGATTGGTTCGGTTAGCGACACTGCCAACGCCGTTGACTTTGCTATTGTAGCCAGCGGCAGCGCTACTCTGGAGGTAACGGCGGCCGGCTGTCCGATGGTGATAATGTATCAATCCAGCAGAATTCTATGGCATCTGTTTGGGTGGATGATAAAAACGAAGTACCTCTCTCTGGTCAATATCTTAGCCGGTAAAGAATTAGTGCCGGAATTTATGCCGTATTTTAACTCGATTGAACCGATTGCCGAAAGGATTGAGCGGCTTTTGGAAGACAGGGAAAAGCTGACTCAAATCAGCGGTGAGCTGATTAAATTAGTTGGGCCGTTAGCTGAGAAAAAAGCCCGCCAGGAGGTCGCAGAGATAGTTCTTGAAATGCTGCCTTAAGAATTAGGAACAAAGAATGAACTTTCCAGTCATCCAATTGTGACAGGACAAAAGGTGACTTTTGGATATGTTTTTTTGTCTTCTGCCTTTTAGGCTTTTCGCCTTATCCATCGTTTTCCTCAAGCAATTTTCTGAGGTATTCGTTTTCCCGGCGAGTGGCTTCAAGGTCAAAGACCTGGTATTTGATACATACCCGCAGGTAATCCAGTGATTCCTGCAGACTATTGATACTTTTTTCAAGCTTCTTACGGTTTGCCTGTGCTTCTTTGGCAAGCTTCGCCAGCTTTTTATGTTGGGGGGTAGCTGTCTCTCCGAATTCCTTGACCAGTTCGTTAAGTTTGTCTTCCAGGCTTGTTTCGTCCATCACACTGCTCTCCTCTCAAATGCACGTTCTTTACAAATCACCCTTAAATAGGGAGCCCCCATAGCCCCATACTTATTTAATATAGCAAAGCCTATACCCGAATGCCTAAAAAGCGTTTTTCCGCCCAATTTCGCTGCCTACCCCTGAAAAAAGCCAGCCAGGGCAACCTCTTGTGTCGTCCTTGAGTTTTGTTACTCCTTTCCTAAAAACAGCCTTTATACGGGTTAAAACCCCATGTTGCTAAAAAACAACGCTTTGAGCTTGCACACGTTTTCTCGCTGTGGATAACGACTTTATCATAAAATAGTTAGATTAACGTTGACTATTGTAAACATCACTGTTGATTAATTGCCCCAAATACGCTTTAACAGCCCTATAAAGCAGCTTTTTGTACTCCATAAGGCAGGATTATATCGCATCATCTCCCACAGAGTGGAAAAATGCCGTTTACACGCTGAAATGGCGTTATGTCAAGGACGGAAGCTATTCCTCAGGTGACGATTGCGGCTGGCTGGACTACGTCCAGTGGACAGGCACCACACCAAGTCCGCCCCCGGACCCGACAAATTGGGACAAGATTACCTACACGTATGACCCGGCCGGCAGACGCATCAAAAAGAATTTCAGGTGTCGGAAGCTGGTAAATCACCTGTTTTACATACAGAACAATAGATAAAAGGGCATGGTTCAATCTCGCAGGCTCAAGGGTAACACTTTTCAATTTAGTTCAATGACCAGAAATACCCATAACAATTTGTTAGAGCAAGAGTTACGTAGAATACGGCAATTCGCTGGATTCAGAGAAGTGTTACCTTGTTCTGAACCATGCCGATAAAAGAGATATGTATCATTGAGAGGTAGCGTGATACTATTGTCTCATTTTCCTGACCTCGATAGAAAGTGTCATTATGTACAAAAAACAGTATAGGACTAATTTTGTCCTATAATAATTAATCAATTATTTCAGAAATCAAATCACAGAGACATCGACCTGTTATGCAAATACATCTACGGTGCCCGCGTTGATGAGCCGGTCTGTATGTTGGAAAATCCGGCTTCAGACGGAATAGACGTAGCCGATAATAACAAAGCGTACTGCAATCATACCAATGTTCTTGGCAGATATATTTGCAAAAACTAATGTTTCGCTCCACTTATTTAAAGCTCTGTTTTAGCTACAATAGAAACTGTCATTTCGTCTAAAAAATAGTATAGGACTAATGTAGTCCTATACTAATGATTGGTTTTCAAAATCAAAGCACAGAGAAACTTGAGTTCCCTGAACTTAGCTAATGGTGGTTTCGGAAGCGTGGTGGCCTTGAGTAATTCTAACGGTAATAGCTGCCAGAGCTACGAGTACAGTGTCTATGGCCAGGTGGCTGCCCAGAACCCAAAAGAGCTTTGTAAGGATGCTGCTCAAGTACTGAATATCAGGTCGAGTTTCCCCCTCTCCGGGGCGGGCAATTCAGCTTGGCACCGCACGCAATCAACCCGGGCCAGCCCTCGGCGTTTGCCGCAAACAGGGCATTTGATAACAGCAGTGTGATTAAGGGCCAGGTACGTTAATAATCCAGCCAGATTAAATAATCCTGCAAAAACCACCCAAAAGACAAATCTGGCCCAGGATGTTCGTCTCGGCCAGCCGTGCAAAAATACAAAAATTATCATCAGTGCAATTAATACCCGGTTTATGACGCCGCCATACGGCCGAAAATCCAGTATCGTCCTCGCTAAGGAATAGAAGAAATCACCACGATTCTGATAATTAAGAGCGCGTGACCAAAATTTTCTACCTAATAAGCGTAAAACATAGTCATAAAACAGCGGTGAGATTTGTGATACATAACGTTTAACTGCCGGTCTGGGGTCTCTGGCTCTGACCACAGGCATGGATGGGTCCGGCACGGTCCAATCGTAACGATTAAGCAACTCAAGGCCGCCCTGGTCATCCACTTTATAAAGTTCAACCCACAAGTTCCTTGGTTTTCCCCGGCGTTCCTCCAGCCATTTATCATAAAGCTCTCGCGAATCGGCAATATCTGCGGGTGGCATCACATCGCCCCAATAATTACGCACAAAAATGTTCTTCTTTGTGGCAGTGACCCATGGGTGAGGAACGGCGAGACTCAATTGCTGCCTGGGTTCTCGTAATATCAGGTGATACTTGCCGTCCTCCGTTCCGCAGATAAGCAAAGGTCGGTACTTTTTAGGGTCTGAAGACCCCACCGCGCCCGGTTTTAAATCTCTCCATGCCTTCAGGCTTGTCCTTTCAATTTCAATATCTGAATCGGTACTTTCAAAAATCAGTTCTACGTGTTGTTTTTCAAAATCGATTTGGTAAATATGTCTTTGTGTCTGCCACAGCAATGTCGGGCTGACAGAATCCTGCGGGCACCAGGCGGTAAAGAATCTGAATTTTCCGAATGGTTTTGCTTTTAATTTCGAGTCTGTAAATCCCGTCGAGCCGATGTAACCGATTTTCCCGCCATTGATATTGTATCCCATAAAATAATCTGCGCCCGGATAATAACGCCAAATCTGCTCGGTCTTATTGTATGAGCTAACGGGTATCTCAATGTTTCGGGAAAAGCCGGGCGTAAGCATTTGCATTTGCTTCATCCGCTTCCTGGTAAAGCCATAGCGGCGTAGTTGCATAGCCCAGGAAAGGTACCTATAGGGTCTTCTATTGTATGGGCCCTCCCAGAGCAAGTTGTCGTTGGCGTCATATATCTGCGCTATCTCGGGTTCGTCCATTCGACCCGTTGTACGTCT
Source organism: uncultured Pirellulales bacterium (assembly GCA_964559025.1). Taxonomy (GTDB): domain Bacteria; phylum Planctomycetota; class Phycisphaerae; order Sedimentisphaerales; family Anaerobacaceae; genus NIOZ-UU13. Next base: position 4,930 of record CAZLIO010000049.1, read on the forward strand.
TGGTTTGTGGATAAGGTGAATCGTCCCGTCGGCCAAAAAGTGTTTGGCCGAATTTCTTATTCTATTAAGCCTCTTTTCTTCCTGAGTGAGTTCTGCTTCGGGCTTCGTTGCGGCTGAAGGTCGAAACGTTCGTTCTATTTGGAGAATAATACCCTGAAGTATCAACACAGCGAGCAGGACTATGAGTACGGTCATAAAGATTTTAGTTGGCGTTGCAATGTGCTTTAAGTTGATTTTTAGTTTCATAGTACTACTCCCTGGTCAATATTCTCTTCTCAGGAATGTGTCAAAAATTTGCACAAGCAAGATAGCAATACTAACCGCTATCACCGCAAAAATCCCGGCAAGTGTACATTGAGATAATGTCGTAACAATAATGATGGTCGCTAATACAAGGCCGAATATCTTTGTTGTGTACCAATTAGCTGTGCTCAGGCCCGAAAGTGCTGTTCCCAGATAGGCCACAAGTCCCAGCATTATGAAAATCCATCCTTCGATGAAAACTCTGGGCGTTTGCGGTATTGCAAAGACCTCCGGTCGATTGGCGTACCAATAAAGACCTATCCAGACAGGCCCTAAGGAAATAACACAAGCTACCAATGCAGCAGTCAGCTTCGCGGTAAGTATGGTTTTCCTGCTGACCGAGCGATGAAGCAAAAATGGCCACGTCCTCGTAAAATGAGGTATCCAGAACTGTCGAATACCGAGGACCAGACCGAGTCCGATAGATAAACAGAACAACCACGGACCAGTTAAATTCAGTGTTGGATAAAAAGTAAGCTGATAATGATCTACGACAGTCCCGGCCGACAGACGCGAGTAATGCCTGTCGCTTTCGTAGTAAGTCTCTGCACGCAGAAAAAAACCGCCAAAAACAAGCAACACAATTGCCGCTAACAGCAACCACGGCAGACATTCACGGAGTTCTTTACGGAGTAGCGCTGAGAATCTCATTTTATCTTTCCTCCCACTGGAATAATCTTCTGTGATTGGCCGGGGCGGTAAATTCAATGAACTGGTCCTCCAGATTCATTTTGACGATGCGGTAATTTTCCGCTCCGGCCGACTTCGCCCATTCGGCTATTTCCTCGTCATCGGTGCCGACTAAAGTCAGTTCAAGCCCTTTTTCGCTGCGTTTGCAGTGCAGAAAGCCATCGATATTGACCTCATCGGGAGCAGAATCGGCAAAGCTCAATATTGCTTTCTTAATCGCTTTCTGGAACTGCTCAAGGGAGCAGTTTGCTCTCAAAACTCCTTTGTCAATAACCACTATCCGGTCGGACACCCTTTCGACGTCGCCGAGGATATGGCTGGAGAAAAGGACCGTGCGGCCCTGGCGCATAATAAGCTCAATCATCCCCTCTAAAAACTGCCGTCTGATTGCGGCATCAAGTCCGAGTGTCGGGTCATCCATTATCAGCAGCTCCGGATTCGGAGCCAGTGCAAGGGCCAGCGAGACCTGCGCCCGCTGGCCGTTAGAGAGGTGTTTTATCTTTTGCTTTTTTGACAGCTCGAAATACTCAATCATATCGGCAAAGAACTTGTCATCCCACTGCTTCGCGAAAAACGCCCGCTGAAATTTCTCTAATCCGCCGATACTCATCCAGCGAAATAACCTGTGTCCTTCGGTTACATAACCTATGCGCTGACGAATCGCAGGCGTTAGCGCCGACGAATCACAGCCTAATAATCTTGATAAGCCTGCTGTGGGTCTTAATAAACCTAACATCAACTTGATGGCGGTGGTTTTTCCCGCCCCGTTTCGACCCACGAATCCGCAGATGCAGCCACGCGGTATCTTCAAATCGATGTGGTCAACTGCAAGGGTGCTTCCGTAATATTTGGTAAGGGCTTTTGTTTCCAATACTATCTCATTCATTTCTCTTCTTCCTGCTTCTTTGATTTGTTACCGAATTTCGCCAGTCTGCTTTCGAACAGTGAGATTAAATCCTGAGCTTCGAGACCCAGGTTCAGGCCCCTGGTAATGAGGGTATCCATTCTCTCGGTGAGCATATTGATATCTGCGGCGTCAGTTCTGCGCAGCTTCGGGTCGCTGACGAACGTGCCGGAGCCGGTTTTGGTGGTAACCAGCCCAGCCTGTTCTAATCGGCTGTAAGCCCTGGCAGCAGTATTGGGATTAATCACCAGCTCTGCCGCAAGTTTTCTGACCGCGGGCAGCTTATCGCCGCTCGACAATTCGCCTCTGGCGATGGCCTTACTTATTTGCTCGGCAACCTGAACATAAATAGGCTCACCCGAACCGGGCAGTATTTGTATCCACAAAGGCATTAGGACTATTTTCCTTTTCTATAAGAGCTTTCTTCGAGTTCAACGAATCCACTATTAAGAAAATTGTATTAATACCATTAATACATTATGTACTACTTGCGGCAACTTAGCAAGTATATTTTTAAAAAAATTCAAAATTTTTTTTATTTAACTGGGATATAGAAATCCGCTTTTTTAAGGCTGTTATCGAGGTTATTTATCTTTTCAAAAGCTCAAAGAATGCTACATGTTGTCCGGAGAGGGTATTTTTTTTGCAAACACAATTTTTTGAAGCAGTATTTTTGAATGAAAGCGTGGCGGTTATAACCGAGGTATGAAGTCGAAGTATTATGTTTCAAGAAATGGAAAACAGTTTGTTGCTCAGGCGTTCGGGTTCATTACCCGGCCGATAAATAAAATGCTGCCGGAATGGTTGTCACGAATTATAAACAGAAATGGATGGTCCGCACAAAAGACCGGTATCCGACTGGGTCCGATTGATGTTAGCTTCATAGTTACCGCCGTTGCCGCTGCTGCTTCGGTGCCTTCTTCGTTCACATCAACGTAGGCCTTGTGGATGACTGCTGAGATAAAAAGGTCTCTTCTGCCGTTCATCCCGGAAAAATCCGCATTTACTGAAAAGGCATCTGTCATCCCCATCGATTTTAGAACAGAGGCCAAACCAAACTGACTGGTCATCTTGAACTTCGGAATAGAAACTCTGACTTCGCGGTCGCGTAGCTCGTCCATCCACTCCGAAAGGTCCCCGACCGTGAGTGTTTTCTCGAATTCGTCCAGGCCGTCAAATTCCTTTGGAAGCAGAATAATCATCGACAGCTCATCATCCACATAGGGCAGCTCAAGACCCTGAAAACTTTCAGTTTCCATATAGTTAAACTGGCCCGTCTGGTTCATCATTGCAACGTCCACCTTCCGGCCGTCGGCAAGAGTAAACGGAGCATCCTTAGTTCTATCTTCTTTGAACTGCCTTGCCCAGTTACCCTTGAAGTAAATAGCGTTTGTCAAAACCAGCCGGGTCATCGAGTCCAGCACACCTTTTTGTATGAGATTTTTAATCTTATCGTTGGTCTTTTTTTCCACCCAGGTGTTAATGGTCTTGCGTGCGGTCTCAGCAGCCCTTACGAAATCAACCTCGTTGAGCCGCCCGCCATAGTTAGTTTTGATAAGCTCCAGAAACTCATCAAGAAATCCATAACCCTCCTGGCCCCACAAAGCGTTGGCGACACGAAGCTCGTAGCCGCCTTTCTTACCTCTATCGTTCAGGTCTTTTATAATCTTTCCGAACACCGAAGCAAATTTTTGTCTGTCTGGTATTAGCATCGATGACAACTCTGTGCCCGGCTTTGTAATAATGGGAAAGTGCAGCACGCCGGCCATTTGCGCTTCTGTTTGGCCTCGCGCACCGGCATGGGCCATCGCCAGAGCTGTTGAGATACTGTACGGCGAGAAAAACAGATTTCCCTCTTCGCTGCGCAGCTTTGCGTAAAGCTCCAGTGCAAATTTGTTATTTCCCGTCACAATGAGCTTTTTGTTCGTTTTTTCGCTTGCAGCCGCTTTATCCGCCGCCCGGCAGTCAGCCGCGGCCGTTATCACAACCGCCAAGACAAGCACGCATTTAATGGCTTTCATTTTTGCCGCCCTCTTATTATTTTCTAATATTACCTATATAAATTTGCTCCATATAAACTAATACGCTGATTATAGCTGATTGGTTGACAGACAAAGGCTAAAAATGGCGGGAAAAAACCGAAAATATCGCACAAAAACGGCTAATTGCTTAGCCTCCAGCCATAATTTGTTGAGTTATTGTCTTTCAATTGTTGACAAAAGCAGTTTTTTTTTATATTATGATAGTTTAGAGACTGGCTGTGAAAAAACCATTTTTTTTCACAAAAGGAAGGTTATGGACTCGCAGAAAGACAGCTTCTTACAGCGATTCAAATGGCACATTGTGATTATTTGCGTTGCATTAGCAATCGTGGCCTGGCTTACGATTTTCACTGACATCTTCCAGGCAGAAAAGACAAACCTGCTGCGTCAGCTCGTATTGATGCTTGGCGGCCTGGTGCTCCTCAGCGCCTTTCTGGCAATGCTCTCAAAGTTATTTAACATACTTGAAATGCTTCGAGAAAACTCCACAAAGCTTGAAGAAGTTACAGGATCTCTGGAAAAGATACATGCAGGACTGACGCAAATTAATCACAGCACCCGTATCAGCGAAACAGCAAAGGCAATTGCATTCCGAGATGTAGACAAACAATCTTTGCGTGAGGCCGTTCTTGAGAAGCTCCAGCAGCAGGATTTTGATGCCGCTCAGCAAATAATTGATGAAATTGCCAGGCGTCCCGAATATCAGGAGCTGGCTGAGCAGCTGAGAGCACAGGTGGAACAATACCATACTGCGACCGACCAGGAGCGTATAAGTCAGGCGATAGCACATATCGAAAAGCTGTTCAATAATTGTCATTGGGCCAGGGCAAGTGCCCAGATTGAAGGACTGATTAAAACCCATCCGGACAATGAACAGATAAAGTCAATGCGACAAATCCTGCTTGATAAAAAGCAGGAGCGCAAAAAAATACTCTTGGCCGCCTGGGACGATGCCGTAAGAGGCCGGGAAACCGATCGAAGCCTGGATATTCTAAAAGAGCTTGACCTCTACCTTACCCCCAATGAAGGATTAGCTCTGCAAGAGGCGGCCAGGGACATCTTCCGGACAAAGCTGCACAACCTCGGCGTGCAATTCTCCATCGCTGTTACTGAAAAGCAGTGGATCAGCGCACTCAACATCGGTGAGCATATTATCAAAGATTTTCCGAACAGCAGAATGTCTGAGGAAATCCACGGAAAGCTGGACGTCTTAAAACAAAACGTTCAGATGCAGAACAGCTAAAAGGCCCTGTTTTCACGTTGTTGAAAAATCGAACAATGATTGGGTCTTAATCATTGTTACCTGGTCCGGATAAGCAGCGAAGGTGTGAATGTGCAATTCAGCTTGTCGGGCCTCGAAATCAACATAGCAGAAAGGCTGGAGCTTGCCGATTTCCAGCTCCGGGAATTTTACAAACACGCCTCGATTTCGCGCGAAACGCTCAAGGTCGGTATGGCTCTGACGATACAAACCGGGACTCATCTTCTCAACCTGAAAATCGGTCATATAACTTACACCTCGGCTCAAAGTGCATTTATGGGTCCTGGGGCCACGGAATTGAAAACGTTCAATCAATCCTCGAGATGGGAGCATCTGGCCGGGTATGCTTACTACCTCGGCAAGGCAGATGTCACCGGCAAAGACGCTCACAACATGCGTGCATCCTGTAATCCAGATAATCGCCTCGTACTTTTCGGTATTTAATGTTCGGCTGGCATAAATCTGGAAAAGCTCCGGATGTAGAGGTCTTTGAAACAGGCTGAACATCAATTCTTCAACAGCTACATTGATTTGCGGTGATTCCATCACAAAAATCCAGACACAAATGCCGACTTCCAATCTTCTAATTATACCACATTATACAATAATCAGCGCATCTATTCAAGACTAATATCAGTACTGATAAGGCCGATACTGGCTCTTATAGGACGATTGTGTTGCAAGCTCCCCAGCTTAAAAGACTAACAGCAGCAAACTTTTTTTGAAAAAAATTAAAAAAAATCCGCCTGTGTCCTCGATTTTACTACTGGAAGAAGCTGGCGGTGATAGAGACTGCGATAATATTGTAAAAAGCGTGAGTTCCGGCTGTAATCCCGAAACCGCGAATTGCAAAAAGAACCGCAAAGTAAATGCCTGCGATTGTTCGAAATGCGAACTTTATCAAATTAAACGGGTCAGTGGCATTTGGCTGCCCGCTGAGCAAATCTATATGGTGATGTGCGCTGAACAACGCCGCAGAAATAAGAACCGAAAGTACCATCGATTTCTTATGAGTAAGCCCCAGCACATCCTGAAATAACAGCATCAAAAGGCATATCAAAATCAGACGAAAAACAAGCTCTTCGTAAATCCCGGCTCCTATTCCGGTAATAATGTTTGCCAGTAGTGACTGAGCCGGCTCGACGTCGCCGGCCTCGGCGCTCAGCGGCGATAAACTACTGCCTGCGACCGAAGAGCAGCTCGGCAGCGACACGGTTTGTGCTCGTATCATGCTGTCGTCGAACCAGCTAATTTTACCCTCCGGCCCGGCCGAGCTGCTCAGGAATAACGTCAGGACAATCAACGGCACCGCGAGCAGGATACATTCGGCCGTCATCGGCAAAATATCGCCAATCCAGAAACGCCACTGTTTTTTTGAGGTGATTTGCAGCGCTATCAGAATCACCACAACCGCCAGAGGGGGCGCCACCCACGCGAACTTGCCGCCGAAACCTAACGACTCCAGCAGGTTCTGCAGCCAAACAAACGCTACTACACGAATCTGCGATTGGTTTAGAACATCGGTATTAATGCGAAATGTCCCCACCTCGTAGAATATAATGAACGGCAGCAGAAAAACGATAGCATAAATCGGCCGGGACGTTCTCTCCAGATAAGAATCTTTTGCAAAGTTAAACAACTGGCTCGTGCTGTACTTGTGCTTGTCTTTCATTCTGTAAGCTGTTTATGACTTTTGCCGTTTTAATCTTTAAGTTTTTTCATGCCCTTGGTAGCTGTTTATCAATTTCAACTACTGAATTTTTGCAGAGTCTACTTGAAATAAGCCGAAAATACAATAGTTAAGCGCAGCAAGTACAGAAGATGTAAAAACAAGTGTAAATGTCGTATAATGACCTGTGAGGCATTAACTGAGATTTATCAATTGCTTTATGATGCGTTCGGGCCTCAGCACTGGTGGCCCGGCGAAACCCGGTTCGAGATAATCACTGGCGCGATACTCACTCAGAATACAAGCTGGGCCAACGTCGAAAAAGCAATAACAAATCTAAAATCCGCCAACCGTTTGACCCCGGAAAAACTCCATCATCTTGACCTCGCACAGCTCGCCGAGCTTATCCGGCCGGCCGGTTATTATAATATAAAAGCCAAACGGCTCAAAAACTTCATGAACTGGCTCTTTGACAATTACCAGGGCGAGCTGACGAACCTTGAAAGCATTGATACCGACCAGCTAAGGGTCGAGCTTTTGGCGATAAAGGGCGTCGGCCGCGAAACCGCCGATTCGATTTTACTTTATGCCTTCGACAGGCCTATTTTCGTCGTGGACGCCTATACCGCTCGAATTGTTTTCCGGCACGGACTAATCGGGCCGGACGCTGATTACGAGCAGTTACGAGAATTGTTTGAGTCGTCTCTGCCGCAGGATACACAGCTTTTCAATGAGTACCATGCGTTACTGGTAAGAGCCGGCAAAGAATTCTGCAGACCAAAAGCCAGATGCACCAACTGCCCTTTAGAGAAATTGCCACATACGATTGATGTCGAATATTTCTAAAAGCCTCTAATACTCTGTCAAATTTGATTTGATAGTTTGAAAGGGTGGCAGCCTCAAGCGCAGCTTGGGGATG
>CAZLIO010000050.1:0-12415 GCA_964559025.1 uncultured Pirellulales bacterium
ATGTTTCCTAATCTGTTGGCGACGAATTATGGAGTTTTGTTAGAGTGCCTTAGTTGCAAGAGACTTTACAGCAACGAAACCCTCACCTGCTTCTCTTAGAGCAGCTAAAAAGAGTTCTTCTGGCATTAATAATGATTTTGCGAAATAATCTGCCTGTTTTTCATAAAAGTCTTCTGAAATAAAACCGCTTCTTGATTCGTGGATACCGTCACGACCTCGAAATAAATATTCGAAATGACCTGGTAAAAAATAATGACCTAGCTCGTGAGCAACAGTAAAATGAATAAAACCTTCATTCTTTATATGCGTTGCATATTTAATACCAAACACATCGCCTATTTTGATAAAAAAACCTGAAACACCTGGCTTGTCTGAATCCTTTGGCTCTGTCACAATGCCGTGTTCTTTTGCAATACTGAAGGGACAGATAGGCAGGCTTGCTATATTGAACTTTTCTATAACTGATTTTGCTTCAACTTCTGCTTCTTGCAGTTCAAGCTTATGTTTCATGATTTCTTTTCTTTTTGTTCTTTGCTTTTCTCAGCAAGTTCCTTCGCCATTTTAGCCAAAAATTCCCTATCAGGCCCAGACATCTCCTTGAAATTACGAAATAACAATTCCAACTCAAGATTTACAGTCGTAGGTTCCTCGGCCCGTCCCAATAAGTAATCAACGGTTACCCCAAGAGCATCTGCGAGTTGCTTCAGATTATTAAATGATGGTGATCTGCGATTGTTTTCAAAGTGCGAGATAGCTGATGGTTTAAGGTTTGTTTTTTGGGCTAAATCCGTTTGGCTAAAACCCTTCAGATCGCGGGCAATACGAAGCCTTTCTGAAAATATCGCTGACATTGTCCTTGGCTCCCAAAAATGCCTTATATAACAGTATTTTAAGTGAGAAATTCGCTATTCTTTGTTGATATTGTATACAGATAGTAATATTATATATGACAGTTACGATTCATTCAAGTGTTTTTTATAGATCGCGTAAAAAATATTTCGTAGTTATGCAAATACAGCAACGGAATAGTGGTATAACATGGAACATAGATATACAAAAAGTGTCACAACTATAGTTGTGACAAGTAGATATCTCATTAATTGCTGCGTAACCAAAAAATATGGATTTTTTTAGATTTTGGATTTGACCTATAGCAATGTAGAGTATATAATAGTAACTAGGATAGGGCAGTAGAAGAGCCCGTTTTTTATTTGTCGCCACTGTATACTTAAAGTAACAATGGCTATGACAACCTGTATCGGACAAGTAAATATATGGAAAATATAGTATTTTAGAAAGGATTGAAGAATGGCTAAAGGTAAATCTCATCACGTCGTTCACGATCCTGACGGTGGATGGAATGTCAGAAAAGGTGGAAGTGACCGCATTTCTGGTAATTTTGACACGCAGAAAAAAACTATCAAAGAGGCAAGGAAAATAAGCGACCACCAGAATACAGAATTATATATTCATGGCAGAGATGGGCAGATCAGAGAAAAAGACAGCCATGGCAAAGACCCATTTCTGCCGAGAGGTTGAAAAAGGAGTAACTTTGGCAAAAGAAGTCACCAGATATATAAAACATGAAGTGGAACGAGAACTTTGGGCTCGTGCAGCTGGCCGTTGTCAATTTTCGGGATGCAACAGATTGCTTTACAAATCACCTGTTACACAAGATCGTGCTAATATTTCTGAAAAAGCACATATTTATTCTTTTTCTGAAAAAGGCCCACGAGGGAGAGGTCCCTTCAAGAAAAAACTAAAAGCATTAAATAATGTTTCAAACCTTATGTTAGTGTGTCATGATTGTCATAAAACGATTGACGAAGACGCTAAGGGACAAAAATACTCCGCGCCATTATTACTCGATTGGAAAAAACAGCATGAACAGCGGATCGAAGTAGTAACAGGAATTTCTCCAGATAAAAATTCATACGTAGTAATGTATGGAGCCAACATTGGGGACGAAAAATCACTAGTTCAATATAATCCCGCGGTAGAAGCAATGTTTCCCGAAAGATATCCCACTAAGGATAGTCCGATAGAACTTTCGATGAATTGGCAAAATGAAGATAGCAAGCCAGACTACTGGGATACGGAAAAAACTAATTTGGAAAGAAATTTTCAAAAGAAGATTTGGCCTATAATAGAAAAAGATAATCAATCTCACTTCTCGCTCTTTGCCTTTGCTCCCCAACCATTACTTATTCGTTTAGGTTCTCTTTTTACTGATAAAATTCCTGTTGAAGTATATCAGCCAATACGCGAACCCAAGACATGGAGATGGCAGAAACATCCAGATAATTTTGAGTATATTGTAAAAGAACCTGATAATTTTGATAAACAACCTGTTTTGGTTTTTTCTTTAAGTGGCAAAATAACTGAGGACAGAATAATGCCCGTAATTGGTAGAAATATAAGTGTCTGGGAAATTACTGTTGGTAAGAGTTTTCTGCACAATGATTTTATGAGGTCGCAAGCCCAACTCACGATGTTTAGGCAAGCTGTACGAAGGCTTATAGTATCAATCAACGAAAAACATGGACTATCAACTCCCTTACATGTTTTCCCTGCAATGCCTGCATCTTGTGCCATTGAAATGGGAAGAGTACGCATGCCGAAAGCTGATATGCCATGGATAATTTATGACCAAAATTACAAACATAACGCATTTATAAAAACTATTGAGATAGGAGGCAAAAAATGTTAACCACAAATCAAAAACAAAGAATCCTCGAAAGCATGATTGAACGATTGGAACTACCGGATTCAGCCTATGAAAAAGCGAAAGAACGATATGATGATATTGGAGAATGGCTCGGCCGTAATGAATCCTTATGTGTCGGTTATAATCCGCATATCTTCCCTCAAGGTTCATTTCGTCTCGGAACAGCAGTTAGACCTCTTGATGAAAAGGAGGAATATGATTTAGATTTGGCTTGTAAACTTCGGACTGGATTTACGAAAGCTTTGTTTACTCAAGAAGCCCTGAAAAAATTAATTGGTCAGGAAATTGAAAGCTACCGAATAGCGAGAGGCATAAAGGTTCCTAAAGAAGAAACACACCGTTGCGGGCGATTAGAGTATCAGGATGACCTTAGTTTTCATATGGATACAGTTCCTTGTATTCCCGAAGAAAAATTACGCCAAAACTTAATTTTGGAATCAATGAAAAGGTCGGGAATTCACGAAACTTTAGCTGGTTTAATTGCGCAAGACTCTGTTTCAATAACTGATGACCGCCATCCCAGATACCGACAAATTTGTAGCGATTGGAATGTCAGTAATCCTCAAGGGTACGCTTTATGGTTTGAATCCAGAATGAAACAGGGGCTTTGTGAAAATAGATTCTTTGCAAAAGGACAAGTGGATGATATTCCCCTATATAAAAGAAAAACTCCTTTGCAAAGAGCAATACAACTACTGAAGCGACATCGAAATCTGATGTTTAAAAACAACGATGATGCAAAACCTATTTCGATTATTATAACCACGCTTGCTGCGAGAGCATATCAAGGCGAGTTGGATATTGAATCCGCCTTAACAAATATTTTGTCACAAATGGGAAATTTTGTTAATTCCAAAAATCCGAGAGTCCCAAACCCAGTTAATCCACAGGAGGATTTTGCTGACCGTTGGTCAATGCCTCAATATAAATAATTAAATCTTGAACAAAATTTTTGGAATTGGCTAACACAAGCACAAACTGATTTTGAGATTATTGGTTCTTCCGATAATACACAACTTATCTCTAAACAAATTATGCGGAAATTTTCTTTAAATGTAGATAATTCCTCACTTGGAAAAAAACTTGGGTTAAGCTCTGTGGTCGTTTCTGTTGTTACTCCTAAAAAACATTCTATCTCTGCTGAACCAGCCAGTCCTTGGAAAGTAAGGTTGTAATGCAAGGGTATAATTTTGATGACTTAAAACAGTTCTTAAAACATTATCCACGGATGGCCGTCCAGCCTTCTAAGAACTCTTCACTTATTCTCGAAGGAATTTTTGATTTTTCTGCTCAACCAAAGGGGAAGCCTGAAATAACAGATTTTTATCAACTCAAAGTTACTGTTCCAAATTTATTTCCACGGAATATTCCTGTTGTTACTGAAACAGGTCAAAAAATTCCTCGCAATGGTGATTATCATGTTAATTACGAAACAGATAACAGTTTATGTCTTGGCTCTCCTTTACGTTTAATATTATTGATTAGAGGAAAACCAACTTTAGTGGGATTTGCTGAAAATTGCTTGGTTCCATATTTATATGCCGTTTCTAATAAGCTCCAAAATGGAGGAAATTTTGTTTTTGGTGACTTAAAACATGGAACCCCAGGCATTATTCAGGATTATAAATCTTTGTTTGGCCTAAGAACCGAATGGCAAGTTGTCCAAATGCTCAAACTGCTTAGCATTGAGCGTCGTTTTGCTAATAAATTGTCTTGTCCTTGCGGGTGTAGAAAAGCCCTAAAACATTGTCGTTTTCATAAAACACTCAACGCTTATCGAAAGCTAGCAACAATTTTATGGTTTAAAAGACATACCGAAAGTCTTGGCATCAATACAAACTACATAAGCGAATTCAGCAAGCTGAAATTTCAAAGACGGTAAATGTTGCACGGTCGAGACCAGGTACGCTTGTCAAGGGCCAATAGTACCACGTGCGCTTGTCAAGGGCCAATAGTACCACGTGACATTTAGTCTAACCTATTACAAAATAGACATTTACGGCCTTGGGTTCCCCGCTCGCCATTTTACCAACTTTCTGCTATAATCTCTGTCTCAAATTGGCTTTCTATAGGACCTTTTGTGGTGTCTCGCTTCATCACTTCCCTCTCCGTCCTTTAGTTCTGCTTTTTGCTAATAGTTGCTTTGAAATCAAGTATATTTCACACATAAGACTCGACTATGGCACACAATCCACCTATAATTGCACTTTAGAGTCTAAAACTCGAAGGATTTACAATATTGTTTGTAATTCAAGGGCTATAGGATGGATTGACGCAGCAGTTCGATAATTGTCCACCCAGCCGTAGTTGTGTCGATTTTGGAACGCATATTGCCGCAGGGCCAAAGGCGGCAGGCGATACAAAGGAAAAGCATATTAGACGGTAGAAATGTACCTTATAAGAATAAAAGGAAAACACAACAACTTCAAAAGCAAATCTCTGAAAAGCTTTTTATATAGCAGCCTTATTCTATTCTTTTTAGCTCCTAATGCGGTACCGGCATTTGCCGGTCGAATAAACAAGGCCTCGGCACAGTCATCCGAAGCTGTTTATAATGAGGCAATACGACGCGTCCGCAGTTTTGATTTTGAATCGCTCCGTTTGGCCATCACTGACCTTACCGAAACATTCGGACAAAGCTATCCGAAAGGCCAAAAGTATTTAGAACATCTGGACGGCCTGGAAGAGTTAAGCAAAGCTGCCCTTAGCTCTTTTAATCAGAAAGACAATTCAGCAAAAACCGCTTTATCAAAACTCGCGCACGACCTCAATAAGCTGCGGTACGATGCGTTGCTTTCCAATCCGCTGCTTAATTTTAAGAAGCTGCTGCTGCTCAAACGCAGGCGAGGACAGCTTGGCCTGCCCGTTAACCACAAGTGCAATTCGGGCATCGAGCGGACCGGCTACGATAACGAAATTGCGGTGCTGACACCTGTTCGTCCTGATGGAATATTACAAACACTCTTTCGACCATCGGGGGGACGTTTCGTTGGCGAAATCGACCTGCACTTCGATGCCGAGAGGCTGCTTTTCACTATGCCCAAAGGTAATAGCTGGCAAATTTTCGAGATTACGAGCGACGGCAGCGGCCTGCGGCAGGTATCGCGAGAGCCATCCGGCTTGCTTCGCTCCCGCCGAGTTGCTTCGCAACCCGAAGCAGTGGGGCACGTGGACAACTTTGATGCCTGTTATCTGCCGGATGGGCGCATCGTCTTTGCCTCGACCGCCTCATACACGGGCGTCCCCTGCTGGCACGGCAAAGAACGGGCGTGCAGTATTTACCTGATGGATGCCGACGGCGGTAACATGCGGCAGTTGTGTTTCGACCAGGACCTCGACATTCACCCCTCTGTGCTGCCCACGGGCCAGATAATCTTCAGCCGATGGGACTACACGGGGCCTATGCATATTTATCTGCGTCCTTTGATGGTGATGAATCCCGACGGCACCGGTCAGCGGGCGGTGTATGGAAGCAATTCCTATTGGCCGAATGCACTCTATTTTCCGCGAGGTATTCCGGGCGCTCCAAGCAAGATCATAGCCATTATCGCCGGGTATCACGGAGTGCCGCGGATGGGCGAGTTAGGTCTGCTGGATACAACCAAAGGATGGCAGCAGGCCGATGGTGTCGTTCAGCGGATTCCCGGCAGGGGCAAGCCTGTCAAAACCGTCATCCGTGATAATCTGGTCGATAAGTCCTGGCCGAAGTTTCTTCATCCATACCCGCTCAGCGACCCCTCGACCGGACTCGGGGCGGGCAAGTACTTCCTCGTAGCCTCCCAGCTTAACCGTAAGTCTCCGTGGGGAATCTATCTGGTGGACGTGTTCGACAACATGCTGCCGATTTACGTGCTGCCAAAGTTCGACCTGTTTGAGCCCATCCCGTTAACCAAAACACCGCGCCCGCCTGTCATCCCCGACAGAGTGGACCTGAAACGGCAGGACGCTGTCGTCTATTTGCACGATGTTTATGCCGGACCCGGATTGGCTGGTGTGCCGCGGGGCACTGTGAAAAAATTGCGGGTTGCGGCCTATCACTTCGGCTACCCTGGAATGGCCGGACCGGATAAAATCGGCTGCGGCGGACCCTGGGAAGTGATGCGAATCATCGGGACTGTACCCATCCACGAAGACGGCTCGGCTATGTTCAGTGTTCCGGCCAATACACCGTTGTTCGTGCAGCCACTGGATGAGCAAGGCAAGGCGGTCCAGCTGATGCGGAGCTGGTTCACAGCGATGCCGGGTGAGACCGTTTCCTGTGTCGGTTGTCACGAGCAGCCGAAGCAAATCCCACTGACCAGCAACAGATTGGCTGCCAATCGTCCACCGGCCCGCATTAAGCCGTGGTATGGTCCGGCGAGAGGTCTTGATTTTGAAAGGGACGTCCAGCCGGTACTTGACAAATATTGTGTCGCCTGCCATAACGGCCGAGGGCGTCCGGACGAGCAACAAATTGCCGACCTGCGATCAGAACGTTATGTGAAGAATTATCGCGGGCGAGAGCTTACGAAGCTGGGGGCAACTCGATTGCACCCGGCAGTTCGCGAAGAGCTCGGCGGTACAGCGGTTCGCTACACACCCGCATACGAAGCGCTGGTGCCGTATATCCGCAGGGTCAATATCGAGGACCATGTCGGTCTGCTCGTCCCCGGTGAATACCACGCCGATACGAGCGAGCTGATACAAATGCTCAGTAAAGGACATTACAACGTCCAATTAGACAATGAAGCCTGGGAGAGGCTGATTACCTGGATTGACTTGAACGGTCCCTGTCACGGTACCTGGGGTGAGGTAAGCCCAATTCCTGATGGAGCCGACCGGCGGCGACGCGAACTGAGCCGTTTGTACGGCGGTCCTGAAGATGACCCCGAACAGGTTCCGCAAATACACCGCCTGTCCATCGAGCCGACCCCTGCTACGGAAAGTGAATGCCCCGCTACGTTTAAGGTTGTCGGGGCTCGTATCGATGCTCGCCCTGGAAACTCGACCCAGCAACGCTGGGTTCCGATCAAAACCCGCCGTTGCTGGGTCGGGCTTCCAGCCTCCAGTTTCGATACCAGCTTCGACAACGACAAACCAGTTTCATCCCGTCACGTCTTCGACGACGCCAAAGAAATCCGGCGCCGACAGAGAGCCGCTGGCGTGTTCGAGAAAACGATCGACCTGGGCGGCATTAAGATGAAGCTGGTGCGGATTCCCGCAGGCAAGTTCGTTATGGGTGAGGCGAACGGCCAGTCCGACGAACGCCCGCCTTCATTGGTCTCTATCAGTCAAGACTTCTGGATGGGGGCCTGCGAGGTTACCAATGAACAATACCGCTTGTTCGATCCCGATCACAACTCGGGATATTTTACGAAACGCTTCCAGGGCCCGGACGGCCCGGGTTTGTCCCTTGCCGGTCCGGGCCAGCCTGTGGTTCGCGTATCGTGGGAGCAGGCCCTTGCTTTTTGCCGTTGGCTTTCGGCAAAGAGCGGCTTGAAGTTCACGCTGCCAACCGAGGCCCAATGGGAGTACGCCTGCCGCGCAGGCTCGCAGCGGCCTCTTTCATACGGTGACGTGGACACGGATTTCTCGCGATGGGCAAATATTGCCGATAAGTCTCTCAGCGTTCGGCCGGGCCCCACCGGCGGTTTGGAATCAAACATTACGGCCCACTTCGGTAAAGGCATCCTCGAATCAGCCGTCTCTGGCGGAAACGTCCTTTGCGATATACGTTTTGACGACGGGACTGTAGCGACGGCAGACGTAGGCAGCTACCAGCCAAATGCCTGGGGCCTTTATGATATGCACGGCAATGCCTGCGAATGGACTATAACGACATATAAATCATATCCTTACAGCCCTGATGATGGCTTGCCGCTGCGACTCACGCCGCAAGACATGGCAGCAGGTCGCGATTATCCAAACATGGCAGGCAGGAAGGTGGTTCGCGGCGGCTCCTGGTGTGACCGGCCCAAAAGATGCCGTTCCGCTTTTCGTCTGAGCTACCCCGCCTGGCAGCGGGTCCACAATGTTGGCTTCCGTGTCGTTTGCGAGATGGAAGTGGTGAGTAGTGAATTAACCAATTAACCACGCTCCGTCGCCGAAGCTTTGGAGCGTAGGTGACTCACCAATTAACAAGTAGTTATGTGGTTATGGAGCAGGTTGAATATGAACAAACATTGCATGAGGAAAGCAACAGTGTGGACATGCATGCTTCTGGTGTTCGCCGGCTTTGTCAGCATCACGACTGCCGCAAAAGCCGGGAAGAGCTATCTCTCACCGTCAGCAATGGTCGCAGACAACCAGACCAAAACGCTCTATATTGCACAGGCCACTGCGAAACAGGTGGCGGCTTTCGACATCGCCGCCGGCAGGGTAACCAAAACGTATTCACTTCCGGATATGCCGAGCGGATTGGCACTATCTGCCGACCGGTCGTGCCTGTATGTCACCTGCGCATCGGCCACAGAACGTGTTCAGGTCGTCAATCTGCAGGCCGCGAAAGTCAGTAATACCCTGCCCGCAGGCCATACGCCTATGGCGCCCGTACTCAGCCTAAACGGCAAGACCCTATACGTCTGCAACCGGTTCAGTAATAACGTCTCGGTCATTGATATAGCTGCCCGCAAGGAGCTGACCCGGATACCCGTTCAGCGTGAGCCGGTCGCGGCGGCAATTACCCTGGACGGTAGTTTTCTGTTCGTGGCCAACCATCTCCCGGCCGGCGCCGCCGACAGAGGAGATATCGCCGCGACAGTTTCAGTCATTAACACTAAGACCAATAAGGCGGTAACCACCATCGAGCTTCCCAACGGTACCACATCGCTGCAGGGAATCTGTATCTCGCCAGATGGCCGATATGCCTATGCAACACATATTCTCGGCCGTTATACAGTTCCAACCACCCAGTTGGAGCGGGGATGGATGAATACTAATGCGCTCAGTATTATCGATGTCCAGAACAAACAGCTAATTGATACCGTCCTTTTGGATGATGTGGATAATGGCGCCGCCAATCCGTGGGCCGTTGGCTGCACAAGCGATGGAAAATATATCTGTGTCACCCACGCCGGAACCGATGAATTGAGCGTAATAGATGCACCTGCCATGATGGACAAAATCAGGAAATATCACGCTGACCAAAGAAACGCTCAGAATCGTACAATAGGGCAGGGTGATTACGGAAGTTATGGTACAAGTTCAACACCTTCATCACCTTCATCAAACATTCCAAACGAGCTGAGTTTTCTTTATGGGATTCGGCAGCGTATCAAGCTTTGCGGCAAAGGCCCTCGTGCACTTGCAATCGTCGGTTCCGATGTTTACGTTGCGGAATATTTTACAGACAGTATGACGGTAGTTGATATAGGCAAAACGACGGGGACCAAAACTACTGCTTTAGCACTCGGATCAACTCCAAAAATGTCTATAAGACGCAGAGGTGAAATGCTCTTCCACGATGCTTCGCTTTGCTTTCAGCACTGGCAGAGCTGTTCAAGCTGTCATCCGGGCGGTGCCCGGGTCGATGCCCTGAACTGGGACCTGCTTAACGATGGTATAGGCAATCCTAAAAATACAAAAAGTCTCCTGTTTTCACACAGGACCCCGCCGGCGATGTTTACGGCTGTGCGCGAAAACACCGAGACGGCCGTGCGCTCTGGAATCAGGCATATCCTGTTCGCGGTACGCCCGGAACAGGACGCCGTTGCAATCGATGAGTATCTCAAGTCGCTCAAACCGGTTGCGAGCCCTTATCTGGTTAACGGCAAACTAAGCGCCTCAGCCAAACGGGGGCGAAAGCTATATAGCAAAGCACGCTGCGCTTCCTGTCATAAGGGACGACTGCATACGGACCTGCAGCAATACAATTTGGGCATAGGCAAAGGCCTGGATAAAGACCGTGAGTTTGATACGCCGACTTTGGTCGAAATCTGGCGGACCGCACCATACCTGTACGATGGACGGGCTGTTACTATTGAGCAAGTCCTCACAAAGTACAATCCCGACGATAAGCATGGACTGACGTCCAGCCTGTCTGATAACGAAATAATGGATTTGGCCAACTTCGTGCTCTCACAGTAAAATCTTAGAGCGCAACGATAGTATAAGGAGATAGGTAAAATGAAAAAAGGCGCTTGTTTTTTAATTCTAACACTGCTTTCTATCCTCTTAATTTCAATTAGCTGTCATACGTCCGAAGCGGCTCGACTGAGCTCGCCGAAGTCTGATGTTTCCGTGGTGACGGACGGCGTGACTATTGTTAGCCCATCGGATGCAACGAAAACAGAACGTTTAGCGGCAAAAGAGATTCGCCGTTATCTGTATTTGCGGACCGGTAAGCTGCTCCCAATCGTCCAAAGTAAAAACAAGCTACCTTCTAAAACATCCCTGATTGTCGTCGGGCAAAAGGACCGTCCTGCTGTCAAAACTTTAATTGCTAAAAATACAGCTCTGGCATCATCGGTAAATTCATTAGAACCTCAGCAATATCTGCTTAAGACAATAGCTTTCGGAGACCATCAGGCTGTACTTATTACCGGCGGCGATTCTATCGGAACGCTTTATGCCGCTTACCGATTCGCTGAACATTTGGGCGTGCGTTTTTATATGCACGGCGACACAATTGGCGATAAGCGCATTGCTTTGAAAATGCTCAAACTCGATGAAAAGGGCAAACCATTATTCAACCTGCGGGGAATTCAGCCATTTCACGATTTCCCCGAAGGGCCGGACTGGTGGAACACCGATGACTACAAAGCCGTCATTGCACAGCTACCCAAGATGCGTATGAATTTCTTCGGATTACATACATATCCTCAGGGCGGAGTGGGGCCGGAGCCGACGGTCTGGATCGGCATGCCCGGTGACTTCAACGAAGACGGGACCGTGAAGTCCAGCTATCCATCAAGGCATTTCGCTACGCCCAACACTACCGGCTCCTGGGGCTATCAGCCGGCAAAGACGGGCGATTACACTTTCGGTGCGGCGCAGATGTTTGAACGCGACGACTACGGCCCGGACTATATGCGCGGAATGAATCCCTGGCCGCAGCTTTCTAAGGAAAAAGCCAATGAATTGTTCGACCGAATGGGCGAGACGCTCAGAGAGGCTTTTGAGTATGCCCATGCCCTCGGCGTTAAGACGTGCGTCGGGACGGAAACACCGCTTATCATACCGGACATCGTAAAAGAGCGGATTAAAACTATGGGTAAGGACCCATCCGAGCCGGCTGTTGTGCAGGAAGTATACGAGGGTATGTTCCAGCGAATCAGCAAGGCGTATCCATTAGATTATTACTGGTTCTGGACGCCCGAAGGCTGGACCTGGGGTGACCCGAAAGATGAGCAGATTGAGGCTACGCTGACCGACTTCCGCTCCGCGATTGCAGCAGCCAAAAAGGTCAATCCGCCGTTTACGTTAGCTACCTGCGGCTGGGTCCTGGGACCGCCAAAGGACAGAGCTTTGTTCGACAATGTCCTGCCTAAGGAAATGCCCGTAAGCTGTATCAACCGCAACGTGGGATTTTCACCCGTTGAGCCCGGCTTCGCCCGTGTCGAGGGACGGCCGCAATGGGTCATTCCGTGGATGGAGGACGACCCGGCACTGATTATACCACAGCTTTGGGCGGGCCGAATGAGGCGTGACGCTGCCGACGCACTGGCTTATGGGTGCACAGGTCTGATGGGCATCCACTGGCGCACACGC